>JACDGI010000001.1 GCA_013821665.1 Anaerolineae bacterium | reverse complement strand
TTCTGTAACTGGACAATTTGATTGTTCCAATACAGGTTGGATACCAGTAGCAACAGCAATGCTAATGCGGTGGACAAAAAGAGAGGTTGTTTTACGTTGGACACAAACGAATGTTTGATTCTCGTCCTCAAGCCTACGGGATTGGATAGGCCAGCAGGAGCAGGGTGAGAGTCACTTTCCTGTATTCTCGCCATTAATTTATTATGGACATCGGCAGGCGCGGGCATCAGAGGGACGCTATAAAGCATTTTTTCGGTCAAGGCACGATATTCTCTTAATTCGGCTGCGGCAGCAGGACAACATTCAAGATGCCTCTCAACGAGGCGTGTTTCCTCAAGGTCAGTCGCTCCGACACTGTAAGCGGGTATAAGGATGTGTACTTCAGTACATCCCATATGGTTAGAATTATTTGCCTGAACCAGCTTCATAAACGCTGTCAAACACTTTCTGGATGTTAACTGCTATAGACGGGCTGATTTATCAAAACCTTGGTTATGAATCACATGTCACTTCAACTTAAAGTATAGCATTCAATTAATTTTCAATCTGAATGATTCGGTAACAGAGTGCTTTAATTTTGAGAGGCCGAGCCTGAGCCGCGTCTTGACCGTACCTATCGGCAAGTCTAACGCGCTAGCCATCTGCTTATGGGTCATGCCTCGAAAGAACGCCAGTTGTATGACCTGAGCTTGATTGGTGGGTAGTTGATCCATCAACATGCGAAAATCCTTACCCAATTCATCACCCAAAAACCCATCTTCAATTTCACAGGGAATACTTTCGGGTAATTGAACCTCTCTACTGGAATGATGCTGCTCCTTCCGCAAGCGATCAATCGCGGTATAACGGGTTACTGTTAGCAACCAGCTACTAAATTTCCCACCTGTTGGATTCCAGCGATCGGGCTGCGTCCAAATTTTTATGAATACATCTTGAGTAACTTCTTCAGCCCAGTCTGCATTTTGCAGAGTGTGGAATGCCAAACTATATACGAGGTTACAGTAACGCCGATAAAGCTCAGAAAGCGCGTCTTGATTGTGGAGAGCAATCAACCGCAGCAACTCGCCATCGGAAAGCAACATAACGACTTTCTTGTGGGATCTGTAAGTATGAACTAAATCAATTTACCTTATTAATTCCACATAAGAATTGGATGAGTGACCATAATAAGAATTGAATGAGAGGTCGTTATTTCGGCTGTTTCAAAAGATCCAGCATCAGAATCCAGACGATAGCTTTGTAAAGGCAAATACACAAACTTACTTCCACTTATAACATTTGCCATCGCCAAATCGTTCGATCCCGTCAGATTATTGGAGGTTGGGAAATGAATATGAAACGGCTTAGTACACTTTTTCTAAGTACTGTACTCTTACTTTTGATGACAGTGAGCGTCGCCACTGCGGCACCGCAGAAGCGAGCGATGGTGAGGTTGCACCAAGTGGGCAACTCCGGTGTAGAGGGTTTTGTTTTACTGCGACAGTTGCCGCAGGGTGGAACCCATATCAATATTGTAGGCTTCGGCCTAAAGGCGGGCAACGCCTACGTTTCCCTATACTACAGCAATCATGTCTGTGAGCTTGAACCTTATTCTGCATCAGATGTCATTGGTGGCATTTATACTGCCAATCGAGCGGGTGTCGGCGTGACAGAGGGCAATGCGGATGACGATCTCGATGAGATCAACTCTGTTTCTGTACGTCGTGCAGGTGATTTCAAATTGATGGCTTGTGCGAATATTCATCCTAGGTAGTTGATTGAAGACACTGTGTCCTCGCAGTGTTCGATACTCTAATAAGACTCAGCCGTTGGATAGTCCAACGGCTGAGTCTCATATACCCATTCTGTTTTTGAGTTTTCCATTCGTAAATTTCATTAGTTGGAGGTTTAAATGGCTGAGCGTAAGTTTCAAAGAAAAATTGTACAGTGGCTCATCCTTTCTCTTTTAGTCGTTTCGCTTTCAGCGGTGCTTCATGTAGCCGCCCAGGATAAGAGTGAAGAATATACGGTCAGTGTCCAATTAGTGGCCGAAGGGTTGACATCGCCTGTTGCGATGGCATCGGCACATGACGGCACCGGGAGACTGTTTGTTGTCGATCAAGTGGGAAAGATTCGGATTATCGGATCAGATGGCAAACTAATGACCGATCCATTTCTTGACCTAAGTGGACTGATCGTGCCACTCAAATCTGATTATGACGAGCGTGGTACGCTTGGCTTGGCCTTCCATCCGGATTATGCCAAGAACGGACGCTTTTTTGTTTATTACACAACACCGTTGCGGACGGGTGCGCCTGCGGGTTGGGATCATACCAATACGTTAGCCGAATTCTCGGTCTCTAAAGACAATCCGAATAAAGGGGATTTGGCTTCGCAGAAAACGGTGCTGCAAATTGACCAACCAGAGTTTAACCATGACTCTGGTCATATCACCTTTGGGCCGGATGGCTATCTCTACATCCCCATTGGTGACGGCGGTGGTGCAAATGATGTCGATGTAGGGCATACACCTAATTTTGGAAATGCACAAGATTTAAGCGAACTGCATGGGAGCATTTTACGGATTGATGTAAACGGCAATCCTGGTGATTACACTGTGCCAAAGGATAATCCATTCGTTGGTCAGGACAAAATTGCTCCCGAAATTTACGCCTACGGCCTCCGTAATCCATATCACATTTCCTTCGATATGGGTGGTGACAAGCAACTCTTTGCGGCTGATGCAGGGCAAAACGAATACGAAGAAGTGGACATCGTTACAGCAGGTGGTAACTATGGCTGGAACATCAAGGAAGGTACACACTGCTTCAATGCCAAAGACCCGAAGACCGAAATTGATAGCTGTGCCAGCACGGGTGCAGATGGCAAGCCCTTGATTGACCCCATCATTGAGTACAGCCACGATCAGGTGGGTGTGGTTGTGATCGGCGGCTATATTTATCGAGGGAGCGCAATCACCAACTTAGCCGGCTACTATATCTTCGGTGATTACAATAAGGCCAATTCTGACCAGCCTGATGGAACACTGTTATGGGCTGAAGCGCCAGACAGTGGCACGGGTATGTGGAAGTGGGGCGAACTGAAGGTTGCAAGTATGCCCAATGACCGACTGGGAGCACATGTTCTTGGTATCGGGCAAGGCGATGACGGCGAATTGTATGTCATGACCAGCCAGAGCGGAGCGCCCACTGGTGATACGGGAAAGGTGTGGAAGTTGGTTCCGGCTGAAGGTACATCATCCGAATCAACGGCTGAGGCGACCTCTAAAACTGGGGCTACCAATATGCCCAACGCAACGGCTGCACCTCAAGCTACTACTGCGCCCGCAGCCACTAGCGCACCGGCAGCCACACCTGCGCCTGCAACTACACCGGGTTAATCTATTCAACAATCATCATGCTGGTAGGTTAGCAAACCTAGCGCACTTCGAGCCTGTGACATTCCAAATGGAAGTTGCAGGCTTCTTTATTTGATATTTATCCCTCGTTATCCGTTAAATTGAGTACCCCAACTAGGCGCGGCTCTTGATGACACGAAGGTCATGGGCTTTAGCGTTGCGTAAGATGGTACTTCCGTTGGCGTGACGGGCAATGACCCGCACATCACCAATGTAGGTCCCGGACTCCAACAGGTCGCTAATCAGCGCCCGCCATGCATCGTGCGGGGCGAAGTCTTTGTAGAACTGCATGTAAAGGCCATCATCCGTCATTGGCACACCACAGCCGTCAATCGGCGTAGGTGTGTTCATATTGGCGTTTGCTACTCGTGGACATACCACCCAATAGCACCTCCAGCATCCCGGCATAATCGGACAGGGGATTGGCAAACAGGTTGTTGGCATTCGGATTAATGATATTCATCAGGTTAGGGGTACTCGTCAGACGCTATTTGGGGTTTACCAGATAGCTCATGTTAAGTGTTATTTACATGACCTATTTTGGAAGGAAAATAACTAAAATATTTCAGCCGGAATCGATATAGTCCTGCCGAGTTGCCATCCCCATTAGTAAATGCTGCATGGGATACAACTCTTGCCAAGCAGGGCTTCATCGCGTGCTGTGCCTTAGAAGGCCCCTAGTTGTCGCATTTTCGGTATATCGGCACACATCTGTAACTTGCCTATTTGGATTGCTGTCAGATGCAACAAGGACACCTTTTTCCCTTAACTTGATGCATAAGGGACACACTCCACTGTGTCCCTTATTGACGGCTGACTTTAGCCGCCGCTCGAATTGTCGGCGGGCGTTCCTTGATCGCTTGAGCCTGTGTCGGTACTTGCTTCAGTTGGCTGTGTATCTGTCGACTGATCTATGGAGGATTGATCGGTCGGTTGTGGTTCGTCTTGCAGGTCAACCGGCGCAACTTCTGACCCATCAGCGCCAGTAATGTCTCCGGTGATTTGATCGCCATCTTTCCACGTTCCCGCATTCAAGTCGGCAGTGTCACCCGCACCGACATCCAGATTATTGGTGAAGAAATTGGTGTCGTTGCCTTGCTCATCAATCCGGTCCACATTCACGCTGTATTGGTTGGCATCGGAACCACCCACTTTGAATGCACCGTTCTGGGGATCGACCGAAAAGTCGAGCGTCCCGTTGTCTGACATCGCCGAATTACCTTCGACAACATAGCGGTAGTCATCGCCTGCATTGGTCACGCCCTGCTCAATGGTGGGGGTTTCGCCGCCATCGCCCGATGTATATTGGATGGCGGGGCCATCTACGTTGAGCGAATCGGGATTGCTGCTCAAGTCAACACCACTGACCTGAGTAATTGCGCCATTGCGGACAACCGTAAAGGTCGCTTTGTCATTCGGGGGCGTATTCGGCCCTTCGGTGGCAGTGATTTTGAAGGGCGAACCGTTGGGGAACATGATCTGGGGCGGCAGTACACCCCGTATGAAGATGTTTTTGGGGATGACGACCTTCGCGCCGGGGATGTTGTTGACCCACTTGCCGTCGCTGTATCCGGTCACGTTGCCCTTATCATCGGTCACGGTCAGTCGTGCGCCTTTGGCATTGATGCTAACACCAGTGTAGCCCTCGGTTGAACCATAATCGACATTTCCGCAGAAGGGGCAGTTCTGCGCTTTCAGGCGTGGGCTGGTGGGTGTCAGGCTCAAGGTGTTGGTTTCGGCATCGCCTTCATAGAGGGACTCTGGTTCATCGGGGTTAGTCGCTGCATTGTACGACCAAGTTTCGGCCTTGGTGTCCACTTCGATGTGGCGCTCATCACCGGGCCAATTGTTGTCGTACACCATGATCCAATTGATACCGCTGCCCTGGTCGGTCACGGCATAGGGTGTGATCGCGTGTCCCCCCGATCCATCGCGCATGTAAATACCAACCGTGTAGGTATCGCCCTTGCTGTTTATGGAGTCCACCAGTTTGTTGACAATCTCTGACGGCGTACCGTTAATCACGCTGGTGTCCGTCGGGTCAGTCATCTGGGTTGCCCACCAGAAAGCGATTTCGCGTTGCAGTGGATCGTTGCCTTCCAGATCAAGGGTATTGGTATTGCCGCCGCCAAATGCGTCAGTGTTTTCCGTGCGTGTGTAAAACAGCAAACTCAATGCCGCCATGCCCTCACAATGACCGCCGCTCATATCCTGATTGGTACTTTCCATCCACATTTGCGCGGTTGGAGTCAAGCCGCACCCATTGTCTCCTCCCGTAGGGCTGCTTTCGCAGGCAATGTCCCCGAACAGCCGCCGGACTTCAACCGCGGTCAAATCATCATGCCCTTCGCCATAATTCTCGAAGCCAAAACCGTTCACCGCAGGGCGAAAGCCGAGGTCAGCAATCATGTCTCCGGGAGACTGGGCATGGCTGACTTCTATTGTAAGCAGCAGAAACAATATCACTAAAGTTAATCTTTTTAAGCGGTAAAGATGTTTCAGATAGGGCATATAATTCCCTTGGGAGTGCAATAGGGTGCGCCAAAATGACGCGCTATTTGCATTATAGAGGATTACGGTATGTGCCATCGTCTTCCATCCTTCTTCGCCCTCGACTTTACACTAAACTTGAGTGCGAAGTTGTTTCACCCATTCTGGCACACAGGGGAAGTAGCAATTAACGACTAATGCTAAATACGCCAAGAGAGCGCAAATGAGCAAACTCGTTATCAAATAAAGTAGCTTGCGTTTCATTCACATTTACCCTCTTGCAACAGAAACAATTTTATCTAATGAGTGACGATAATCCTTATTTTAGTCACCTATTTTATGCAGATTTTCGATGCTTTTCTAGCCTTCAAGTTTGTCTGATAATCTGCTTTATTGCTGTACTGATTAGATAGTCGATGTATTCACGTTTGGTTATCATCCCTCTACAATACTATCTCATTCCCCTTCAAGCGAAAGTCCTACAATTATATTATGTCCAATTGACAACATACCATACGGTATGGTATGTTTAGTAAAATATAGAAAGAGAGTTGAACTTTGGGAAAGCGAGGGAAACGTGATTGGCTAGTCGCCGGGATGCAGCTCCTAAAGCAAGTTGGTCCTCAGGGGCTCACGATTGAAGCACTGTGTCAGCAGCTAAAAGTGACAAAAGGCTCGTTCTATCATCACTTCGAAGGGTACGAAGATTTCAAGGCAAGCCTACTAAGTTTTTATGAGCAGGAAGGCACGTTGCAAATCATTGAACAGGTTGTTGATTTGCAGACACCGCATGTCAAACTTCGCAAATTGATTGATATGGTCATCGCGATTTCGACCACACCCCTTCTGAATTCCGAAATCGCTATTCGCGCCTGGGCACTACAAGATGGGTCAGTGCGCGAGGTACAGATGCGTGTCGATCAACAGCGGCTCGAGTATCTGCAATCCGTTTGTCAGGAAATTACGGGCGATGCCACCAAAGCTAATCTCATGGCGCAAATGTTATACGCAATTCTGGTAGGCAGCGAACAAATGCAGCCCGCACTGCATAGCGTTGCACTACGCGCGTTGTTCGATGAGTATCTAAGGCTGTATCAACTGAATGAGGATAACGATGAAAAATATCACTGAGCATGAAACGATTCTGCCAGCAGGTCAGCAAGCGAGACCAGACTTTCCACGCTTTGGCGTCCAAGCGTTCGCAAAATTCCAAGCGCCCGTCACAACGCCGTATGCATTGACGGTAGCGGGCGATATTCCGGCTATCAAGCTTTGTCCTGAAGACCTGATACATTTGGAACGCGTCGAACTTGCTGCGGACTTTCATTGCGTTGCCACATGGAGCTATCGGGGGGTAAGTTGGAGCGGCTTTCGCTTCCGAGAGGTATTTGAACAGCTTGTACGGGCTCAGCTTCCCCCGAACATAGACCTTAAGCTCGCAGTTTTCGGAGGTTTAGACGGCTATCGAGCCAGTTTGTTGCTGGAAGATGCACTTGCAAACGATGTGCTGCTTGCAGATACACTCAATGGTGAGCCGCTGACGAACAATCATGGTTCGCCCCTGCGACTTATCGCACCTGCACATTATGGCTACAAAAATGTGAAACATCTCGCCAAGATTGACCTATGGTGTAATGTCCATTCTTACAGACCAATCCTCCCAAAATTCATGGAGCATCCACGCGGGCGTGTAGCCTATGAGGAACGGGGGCGGTATTTGCCAGGTTGGCTTCTTCGCTATGTGTATCGTCCACTGATTCAGCCCATAGTACGCCATTTTGAGCGTGTAGAGGCGGATAACGCGACCTAAATTGTGCCAGCAGAATGTAAGGTGGCCCACCGAGCATTTTGCGATCGGCATGGCAATTTTACCAATAAAATGCCTAGTTTTTGCCTTTGGCGGTATCCCATGCAGTTCCAACACTGATACCCAAATGCAGTGCAATTTCTGGAAAGCTCCACCCCGATAAACACAGTTCGACAACTTTAGTCTGAAGTTCGACGTTTGCGGGGTCGGAAGGATGAGGACGACCCGATAAGGGGCTCGGTGAAAAGCAAATTCAACTTTGAAATATCTGGGATAGGCACGGCGACCCGTTCGCAACAATTATATTGTACTGTATTTGAAAATACATTAACCCATTGAAGAAGTTAATACCAATTAGAGATGATCTGGATATTGCCCCTGGCTTGAATAAGCAAAACCAAATGCCAAATTGGTCATGTAAAACGAGTATTGTGCAACTTCCTTTTGGTCAAAGAGATCTATTTTATTGAAGAAATGCAGATTAGCCATCACTTACGCTTCGCAGAATTAGTTTAAAGCAATCACAATTTATCTGTAGTCAGAGAAAGTAGCCTACGAAAAAATGGTGATTTTTAGAGATATTGTTAGCCAACACAGGGGAAGAAGGCATCGTTTTCGTACATTCCTGAAATATCCCGGAGATTTTAAAGACATACACAAACGCATTCACGAGGCATTTGGCTCATTAAGTGCCTCGACAGCGGACTTAGCGCTTTCGAGATCACTAGCGTGTCTGCCGTCGTTCGTTTCGATATTCATAACCTGCCCCTCGGCACTTGCCGGTAGTTCGTTGGCAGGTTTGTTTAGGTCTGGCGTGGTAACCGCAATTGCAGGCGGTTGCTCGGTGCGCCAATCCTCGGTGGCTACAGCCATCTCAGCACATAAGGAAACGATGCAGCCGGTGAGGTAAGTCCAGGTCAGGAGACCAATCACCGTACCAAGCGACCCATAGACGATACCAAAATTGGCCAGATTCGCCACATATAATCCGAACAAGTTCTTGCCCATTTCCCAGATAAAGGCACCGACCAGCGCTGCCGGAAGAATCGACCGCCATGAGATTTTCGTCCTCGGCACTAACCTGAACATCAACGCAAACATGATCATATTAATTGCCAGAGGAATTAAGGCGCCAGCTGCTGCCAGCAAAACGGGAGGCAGGTGGAACAGTTCACCTTGCACTGCACTGAAAATTGCTGAAATGATGATGGAGGCTGTTGTCAGAATAGCAAGTCCAATCATCATGATCACGCCGATTAGAATTTGAATGGGTAATGACCGTGATTTTTTATCACGGAAAATGCGGCGCAGATTGGCCTGTAAGTTCCTGAACAAACCTGTCGCTCCATAGGTCAGGGTGATGATTCCAATAAATCCGAACGAGCTGCGCTGGTTAATGGCCTGCTCAATGTTCTCACGAATCAAGGTGTCGCCCCCACCGGGAATGTACTGACTTAACATCCGATAGACTTGGACTCTGGCGCTGGCTGGACCAAGAGCCAGTGTCGCCAAAACCACGCCGAGCATAACCAGCGGAAAGAGCGAAAACATCGCCCAATAGCCGAATACAACTGCCTCGGTGGTACCCTTGGTTACGAAGTTTTTTAACGCCTGAGCCAAATAAGCAACATAGCCTTTCGTCGCTTGATTGGCCCTGTCCCAAAGCGTATGACCTGTGTGTTGTGCGGCTTCGATGTAACGCGAGTAGAAGCGGCGTTTGGCAGGCGAAGTTTGTCTAGAATCCATTGGCCGACCCCATCATTTTCACAAAGTTCAGATTACGACTCAGAACTGTCTGTCGCTCTTGCAATGAGCTGGGTCAAACGCGCCATCAAATTAGTAATCTCGGGTGTGGTCGCTTCGGGCTGCGCGGTTAGCCCGCTTTGAATAACGCTGAGCCGCTCCTGCAAAGCGCTGATCGGTTGAGTCAGTTGAAGGGTTGGAGCGGGTATCGTCGAGCGAAAGAGTTGGCTGGCAAAGATCTGAAGCACAGCGGCCAGTGGCGGTGCGATCAGAATACCTATCAGACCTAATTGATCAAGCAGCACCAGCACGACAATCACCACCAGCAGCGAACTGAAATTCCGGCGATTGAACAGGCGCGGTTCGATAACAAACTCCAGAAAGGCCAATACCGCAATGGTCATTACCGCCGTCAATATTCCGAGTGCTGGACTCATGGACAGACCCACTAAGACAGCGGGAATGACGGCCAACAGGACTCCCACCCACGGAATAAGCCAACCAATGGTTCCAATGAGAGCCAATGCGGTTGCATACTTCAAGCCCAATACATGATAGCCAATACCCAGCAAAATCAGGGCTAACACGCTCTGGATTAACTCGCTGCGCAGATAGCCGCCCATGCCAAGCTCAATGTTTTGCCAGATGTCGCGAGCGCGAGCCCGCATCTCGACGGGTAGTAGTGATACCCACAAACGCTTGAAGTGTTCCTGGTCGGTACTCCAGTAAATGCTGATCACCAGGCTGATCAGCAACTGGCCAAGCACATCAAATGAACCCAGTGTGAACCCCAGAGCGGTCTGGAGCAGCGTACCACCCTGTGCGCCGGTGATGGTCGCGTAGAGATCACTGGCCGCAGGCAGCCGTTGGGCAAGGGACTGTTGAAATGACGTGCCCTTGGGCCATTGCGCGATAAGCTGTTCGTAACCGCTGGTCGCATCTTTGGTAAGCTGTTGAAGTTCAGGCAACAAAGATCCGCCTAAGACGGTTATTAGAGCGATGATAGAGCCGACACAGACAACATACGCCAACAGTAGCGCTAACGCACGCGGCAGGCCTCGCGCTGCAAACCAATCGATCAAAGGCCGTATGGTGGCCGCAATAACCAGCGATAAGATAAACAGCACCACAGCACTGCTCAATTGCCAGACGAGAAAGACTGCCGTGAGCGTGACTAAAACCAGTGCGGTAGACCCTGCCAAACGTTTCATGAGGCATCCTCCGGTAAAGCGGCTGGAGATAGCAGCTGGTCAAGTTCCATAGCCATCCCTTCCAGACTGTCCTCAATCGGGTCGACTTCAGATTCGGCTGTACCAGTGGGTTTGTTCTGAGCCAGTTTACGGACATCGACCACGAATTCTTGCACATCAAAACGGAGTTTGCTCAACCGGTCGCGTCCGAGTGGCGCTTCCAGCCCCGAAGCTTGCGGGCGCAGTAGGGAGCGGTCAACAAAAATCTGAATAATTGCTGCTATTGGAATAGCCAGCAACAGACCGGCGAAGCCAAACAGGGCGCCAAAAGCTACGATAGCCAGCAGCGTGACGATCGGGTTGATGCCCACCGCTTTATGCATCACACGCGGTGCCAGCACGTTATTCTCAAAAAGTTGAACGAGCGCCCCCGCTACGATGACCAATACAACTTTCGATGAGTCGGAAGAGAAAGCCACTAATATAGCCGGGATCGCGCCTAGAGTGGGACCTAACACCGGGATCACCTCGAACAGACCCGCCAATACCGCTACTGGCAGCGCTGCCGGTAAACCGATCAATAGAAAGATCACGAAATCCGCGACCATGATGGTCAGCGCCATAATCCCCTGTCCGCGTACATAGCCGCCCACGCGCATTTCAATCTCACTGAGTATCTCACGCGTACTCTCCCGTTTGTCATTGGGCAGACGCAGCAATAACAAACGCGTTATACCTTCACCCTCCAGTGTCCAATAAAAACCGATTAAAAATATTGCGGTCAGGGTAAAGAGTCCGCTAAAGATACTGCCTGTGGTATTCAGTACCTCGCCGACCGCATCCAACGAGCCTTGCGCAGATGGTGAACCCGCTGCGGATGGTGTCAAATTAAGCTGGGCTGGCAGTTGCGAGGCTATTTGCCGGAGCGCCAGCAGCGGTGAATTCAGCAGCATCCCCTTCAAGTCCTGGTAATAGCTTTCAATCCTAGGAACGGTGGCATTCAGTTGCTCAATGATGGGAGGAACAAGCAAAACGAGAGAGATTACAATCAACACCAGCAGCACGAGGTAGATGAGGATCACACTCAACGAGCGGGGTAGCCCGCGCTTTTGGAGCCAGTCGACGCTGGGTGCTATCGCGATGCTAATGACGATGCCGCTAAAGACAATGACCGCCACTTGGCGAAAGCGATAGAGCAGCAGGAACCCAGCGATAACTAGAAGAACTACGAGGGTTCCCAGAATGATGCGACGGGGTGTCCAAGTTGAAGGGATTAGGTGTGGTTGAGTCATAGTCATAACTTACAGCCTATTCAATAGATTGTACTGAGGATAGTCTGGTCATCATTTTCTTAAAATGTGGGATTTCAGCAGCCTTTAGTAAACGATTCTCAACAACGATATAACCCTTCTTATCGGCCAAGACACGATAACTTGTAGCCTCCCAACCGTTGTTGTCCCTCGGACTATACACAAGCGTAAATTCAGCATTAGCAATCAGATTCTGAAGCAGGAAAGAATAGGCTCCGTAATAGAAGATAACTGAACCGGTATCGCTTAATGTAACATTGGTTAAGGTATCGGTTATAAAGTTCATAGTGGAGCATTTCAAACATTAATTATAGAGGTTTCTTCAAACCCGGCAAACTATACTAGAACACAATCGTCTCAGTTTAATAGGCCAAATGACCTTATTTTGTAAGCCATTCGGAAACTATAGGGTAAAGCGGGGTTGTCAAGAATTATTCTGCCATTCAATGGGGAGCAGTTGGAATAAAGTATCTATTTCCTTCACTACCCTTTCTTTTTCAGCCCGTGCTTCTTCATCCACCGGCTGACATTGACTGCTGATGTCCCATACCGCTGTGCAACAAACTTTTGCGAGGAACCATTGGCTATAAGGGCTTCAATTTCTACCCTGTACTGATCCAGTTTGCTTTTGCCTACCCCTTTGGGTCGCCCAAGTTTCACCCCTGCTCGTTTTCTGGCCGCCAGCGCCTCGGTTGTCCGTTGACTGATTAGGTCGCGCTCGATTTCCGCTGCGATGGCAAAAGCCATTGCCACTACTTTGGACTGAAGGGTGTCATCAAGTTGCCAATTACCTTTTACAGAATAGATATGGATACCCTTTTGTATGGCAACTGACAAAATTTCCATGATTTCCAACATAGAACGGCCAAGCCGAGATAGCTCACTAACGATGAGAGTATCCCCCTCCCCCATCTCATCAATGACCTGAGCAATCTTGCGTTTCTTCCAAGACATGCGCCCAGAAATGGTTTCTTCAACCCAGATGACTTTCCCTAAATTCTTTTCATTGGCAAGGTGGAGAATGTCTGCCCTATTTTTTCTCAGGTCTTGTTCGTCCGTTGAGACTCGGAGGTAGGCATGTGTTTTTTGGGGTTTCATAGAAATTAACCCAAAACGTATTGGTGGTTAAGAATTGTTATCAGAATAACAGACGTTTTCGGTTAAGGAAAGATAGCAAATAAACGAACAAATGCCGTAATTTTCCTTCAAATAAGAGATGTAAAGCAGGATTATCGTGACCATTTTTCTACAGATAACAGCACTATCGTTGAGCAAAAATGGAAGATAAAGTCTATCCCACTTCCTACCTGAAATCCTCGTTTTCGTCGCGTATGCGCTAGTTGAGATCATGCCATACTTTTGGCATGATCTCAGCGTGAACACATTGGCAGTGCCCTACTTCACAGCTTTTAGGTGATGTCCCAGGAAGGCGAGCGTCTCCGGTGCCACCGTGTCCCACGAACCTTTGATTTTAAAGAAGCTGATCCAGTAGAAATGCGTAGCGTGGGGGTATTCCACGTAGACGACTTCCACCCCTGCCCGATGCAGAGCATCAACCATCTGCCGCGACTCCTCAACTGAGATATTCTCATCGTCCGCGCCATGGAAGATGAGAAAGGGGGCCGTGTTTGCATCGACCTGCGCCAGCGCTGAAGCACTCAGGTAATTATCCCGTACCTCATACGCCGTGCCGCCATATAATCCGGTCACGACCGACTGAAGGGTCACGTCGTTTATCGGGCGCAGCGAGTCTAATGACCCAGCAATATCGACGACGCAGGCGACCTTGCTGGAATATTCCGCCAGCGGCACCTTATCGCCGGTTGGGGTTTCGCGCTCGCCTAAGAGCGCCGCCAGTTGTCCGCCGAAGGAGTGACCGAGCGAGCAAATCCGCGCAGGATCGACGTTGTATTTGGCGGCGTTGGCGCGTATCCAGCGCACGGCGAGTTGAGCGTCTTCGATCTGGGCGGGCCAGGGATTCTTCCCTTCGTCCAGAAGGCGGTAATCGATATTGAAGGCGACGTAGCCGTTAGTAGCGAGTCCCTCTGCGCGGTCGGCTTCGACGCTCCGGTCGCCGAAGCTCCCGGCTCCGCCGTGAATGAGGATGACGGCGGCGCGGGGGCTGTCACTGGGCGGCGGCTCGTAAACGTCGAGGGTTAGTTCGACGCCCCCAACATCGCCGTAGACAGCGGCCTGCGGCGCAATCCCCCCATCGGTTGAGAGAATGGTGGTACATGGGTGTAGAGCGGTGCAGGACGCAAGCGCCTCCTCCGTTGCTTCCGGGGTGGCATCCTGGGCAAAAACCAGGACGGACGTGGAGCACAGCAAAACAATAATCATCAGACTGAGTAAACGGTTTAACTTCATTGTGATTTCCTGTCTTCTTGTTGGACGAATGGCAATCCGCAAGGCGCCTTGCCGACTGATATTCGCAGTATAGGGCCAATCATCTGTGCTGTGGGAACATGCCGTACCTTTACCCACCCCCTGGATGGAGTGCGATTACAAAAGCGGATTTGGCAGGTGAAACGCAAAAAGAGACGACGACCAGTCGTCTCTGAGCTTTAATTTCTGTCTAATTTGTGTAACCCCATTGCACCGAAATTTACGTGTCCGCTGCCGGACTTGATCCTGTCTCCGGTTCACAGCGTGGTTCGAGCCGATACAGCTCATGCTGGTCGCAGGTCAGTTCTGGAATGTAACGGTTGGCGCGTGTCCAGGCGATTAACTCATCTAGCGTGTCCATTCGCCACTCCTGCATTTTCCCGTTAGAGAAACCAATCAGCACACTATGACCATTGAGGGTAAAGCGACTTTGAACGGCAATTCCATCAAACCCGGTAAAACGACGGATGGTATTGCTTGTCGCCAGGTCAATCACGACATCGCTGTTCTGACCCATCGCACTGCCCGCATAGCCAAAAATCATCTTGTCATCCGGGCTGAAGACATGCCCCCCATCAAGATGGCGGAGCAGCGTCCCACTGGCCGTATCCCACAGATATGAACCGCTGGCCGCCCCATCAGTCACAATGGCATGCCCATCTTTGCTGAATGCGATGTGACCAACCAGATCAGTTTGACCCACAAAGCGCTGAATGAGCTGACCTGTGTCTACAGCCCACAGGAACAATGATCCATCGGTTGCGCCGGTTAGGGCGGTGCGCCCATCAGGATTAAAGGCTACATTGATGACCGCCACATTATGCCCGGCAAAGTGACGAATGATCTCCCCAGTCGCCACATCCCACAAAACCACCGATCCATCAGCCGCACCGGAAAGGAATGTTCGCCCATCTGGTCTGAAGGCGATGGCAATGACCGGCTGGGGATAGGCAATCCGGCGGATGATCTGTCCAGTATCCAGATTCCACACGATGATGCCACCTGGCTCATCTCGTATACTTCCGCCACCGTTGCCCTCAGCAATAATCGCGGTATGACCATCAGGCGAGTATGCCGAGCCGTTCAGGGCGATAGGTTCGGTCAAACGGTATAGGTCTTGCCCGGTTTGCAGGTCCGTTAGGCTTGCCGTGCCTGCCCAGGAAGCACTGAGCACTGTTAGGCCGTTGGGACTGATCACAAACCCCATGACCCAACTCATATGCCCGGCAAACTGCCGGACGATGTATCCAGGCCTCAAATCCCACAGGCGGACGGTCTTGTCGGAGGCTCCAGAGAGCGCATAACGCCCATCCGGGCTGAAAACGACACGATGAACCTCACCAGAATGGCAGCACAGACGTCTGACGATTTGCCCTGTTGCCACATCCCAAAGAATCGGTGATCCGTCCGCTGCCCCAGAAAGAGCCTGTTGGCCGTCCGGGCTGAACTTAACGTCACGCAACGGTCTCGTGTGCCCCTCGAAACGCCGGATTGTCTCGCCCGTCGTCACATCCCACAAGTACACGAACGTATCCAACGAGCCGCCACTGAGCGCATAGCGACCATCCGGGCTGAGATCAACAGTCAATATATCTGTGCTGCCGCCAAACTGCTTAAGTGACGCACCGGTTGCCACATCCCACAGAATCAGCGTCTTATCGTTAGAGCCAGACAGCGCCGTGCGCCCGTCGGCGCTGAAGACTATTTGTTGTACACCGTCCGTATGCCCTTCAAAGCGCCGAATCATCGCACCGGTTGCCACATCCCACAGAATCAGCGTCTTATCCTTTCCGCAGGATAAGGCTGTGCGACCATCCGGGCTGAACTTTACATCCCCAATCCAGCCAGTATGCCCTTCAAAATGTCGGATAATGTTCCCGGTTGCCACATCCCACAGAATGACCTGACCATCGGCTGCGCCGGACAGCACCGTTTGACCATTCGGGCTGAAGGCCACTTTGATATGACCCTCAGTATGTCCATCGGCAAAGCGGCGAATCATCGCGCCGGTTGCTACATCCCACAGCATCAGCGCTTTATCATCGCCACCGGAAACCGCCGTGCGACCATCCGGGCTGAAGGCGACACCCCAGACCTCACCGGTATGGCCGATAAGTTGGCGGATCGTTCCCGGCGCATAAGCTGCCTCTCCCAGCGCGACCTGCGCCGGGGCTGAGGACGGGTCCAGGCGAACAGCTTCCAGCGCCAGGGCAATCGCTTGATCGGTACTGCCGTTTGCCAGCGCGGCCTGTGAGCCAGCCGTTAGCGCGACATTCTGCGTTTCTGCCGCGTTGCGATCAGCCCGCACAGCGTTCTGGTCGGCTATGCGGCTTTGATTCAGCGCCACGCCAGAAAGTCCAAATGCGCCGAGGGTTGCCAGTACCAACACCGCCACCAGTCCACGCAGAAAGGTCAACGAACGCCGTTCAAGTACCTTTTCTCGCGCCTTCTGTTCGCTTTCCGCTTTTGCTTCCAGGTCACGCTGTACAATACTGGCATCCAGGTAGGCACGCTCGGCTGTGGTCAGTGCCAGGCGGGTGTCTTTTGCCCATGCTTCAAACTGGTTGAGGCGACTGCCCCGCGCCAGAAAGCTGCTATCCTGCCCGGATTCGCGCCACTCCGCCGCCATCGTCCCTAACTGGCGCTGTACCTTAATTTCGTCCCGGCTCTCGGTCAGCCAGCCGCGCAGCCGTTCCCATGACCGCAGCAGTGCCTCATGAGCGACTTCAACAGTGGGTGCGCGGGTGCCCGCATCGGTATCCAGCGAAACCAGCCGGTAGCTGGCAAAGGTGTCGATAATCTCGTCCATCATATCGGCCTCCGGCGCAATCGCTAGCAGTTCCGAGCGGGTCACCCGTCGGCGCGTGTCCTCGGTGCCTTCGCCCGGCGTGACCAGCCGCAGGAACAACTGCCGTATGACCTCCCGCTCCGTCTCATCCATGCTCAAATAGACTTCTTCAGCACGGTTCGCCAGCGCGCCAACAGTGCCCCCAATCGCCTGATATGCTTCCCGCGTTAAAACATGTCCCTGCCGCTGCTCAAATAACTCGGTCAGCGCATATTGCAGCAGGGGCAGCGCGCCCGGCTGGTAATTCACGTCGGCAATGATGCCCGCTGCCAGTCCCGGCTCAAAGGTCACCTCGACTCGTTTTGCCGGACCCATGATGGCGCGTTCTAGCTCCTCGGCCGAAAGTGGCATAATCGTTTCTAAACGGGATCGCACGAGTTCGCCAAACTCAGGATAGTTCAGCGGGCGATCATAAAAATCAGCCCGCAGAGTCAGGATGATGCGGACGCGGCTGCGCGCTTCCGTGACAGCGGTATAAAGCAGATCGAGGAACTGTGTGCGGGTGGTTTCATCTTCGAGCAGCGTAAAGACTTCTTCAAACTGGTCAATCACCAGCACTAGTTCGCTGCCATCGGCAGGCAAAATCAACTGCGCGGCACGAATCAGCCCGCGTCGGTCACGCACTAGCTGTTCGTGGAGGCTGCCCGCATGGTTGGCAGCCACACGAGTAAGCGCGATTTCCAGTTCATCCAGCGGCTGCATACCCGGCAGTAACTCCACGACAAACCATTTCTCTGAACCGGGCATTTCGCCGCGCCACAGAGCAGGGATCAGCCCGGCTTTGACCAGACTGGACTTGCCGCTGCCGCTGGGACCGATCACCGCCAGAAAGCGCGCGAAATCATGGGCTTCCTCCAGGCGTTTGACCAGCTTCGCCGTGACCTTCTCACGTCCGAAGAAATCCTGATTATCGGCAGACTGGAAGGCGCGCAGCCCTTTATAGGGATTGTCCGGGTGGAAGTCTTCAGTTGGAACTGATGCGAATGGGTGTTCCTGGGAGGATTTGGTTAACAGATTCAACTCACGTGCTCGCACGATTGCCTGAACACGGCTGCGCACACCGAGTCTACTGTAGATCTGGTTGACATGCCATTTGACCGTACTGAGTGTAACGGTCGCGCGCTGTGCTATTTCTTTATTGGATAACCCATCAATGAGCAGTTGCAAGATTTCCTGTTCGCGCTGCGTCAGCAGTTCTACAGCACTGGTGATAGGGCGGTTCATGCCGATGGATTCACGAAAATCCGTCGCAAATGTCAGGGCATCAGCGTAGCGGTCATTGGGATTCTTGGCCGTCGCTTTCTGGATAACCCGATTAACCTGGGTGGTGACGGCAGTATCGAGCGTGGTAATGTCGGGCAGCGGGTCGTTGATGTGTTTGTAGAGCCGTTCAATAGAGGATAAATTCTGAAAGGGGTGTTCTCCGGTAATCGCTTCGTAGAGTGTCACCCCTAGACTGTAAATATCGGTACGGGCAGTAATCGGTTCGCTGCGTGCCTGTTCCGGCGAAATGTAATCCAGTGAGCCAACAATCGCATCGGGCAGGGTGTTACTGCCGGGCAGGTTCAAATCTTTGGCGATACCAAAATCGGTCAGATAGGCATTGCCATCTTCATCCAGCAGAATATTGCCGGGTTTGATGTCACGATGAATCACCTGATGCCGGTGTGCCAGCGACAGCGCATCGGCGACCTGATCTAAGAATAATGCTGCTGAGCGGAGATCAAACGCACCCTGTTGCAGCGCATCTCGTAGACTACCGCCCCGCAGCCTGCGCATCACCAGATAAGCACCCTCTGGATCACGCCAGTAATCATGCAATGGAACGATGTGAGGATGCTCTAGCCGGGCAACGATCTGGGCTTCGCCCTCAAAGCGGCGGATAAATTCGGGCTGATTTGCCAGTCCCGGCAGGATAATCTTAATCGCAACTTCACGTCCAACGGTGGTTTGAAAGGCGCTATAGACAGCACCGAATCCGCCTGCGCCAATTCGTTCTCGTAACTCGTAGCCTTTTAACTGATGGGTCACTGTGGCTTCCACTGGACACCTCCCCCTAGTTTATACTCGTATTATAAAGGGGGTTTATCGAGACTACGTAAATAACCGAACTTTTACCCACCCCCTATGATGAGGAAGGATATAGGGAGTGACTTTGTGGGAATGTAGTTATTCTAGTAGACACAATATGCAATGTGTCTACTATCTTCCTATTTCTCCCTCAAAATGAGCCTTTTTCAACGAACATTCTGTTTATCCTTGTCTTCTTAGTAGACATATTTGAGCGATAGTGCTATTGTGTTTACAGGTTTCCACAGGTGTATAAGTTACAACCATTATGAATTTCGTTGAACCGATTCGGGATCGAAAAAAGATTGCTCAAATAAAAAATCAGCTCCGGGGCGAGCAGCGTTTCCGTGATCTGCTCTTGTTTGTCGTTGGCATCAATACGGCCCTTCGCGTTTCCGACCTCTTGCAACTCCAGATTGGCGACTTTGTCGATGAACAGGGAGCATTACGCGATCGGTTTTGGCTTCGGGAAGAAAAACGAGGAAAACGAAATGAGGTCATTATCAATGACAGCATGAGTGAAGTCATGCGTGAGTATCTGGTGGCCTACCCTACCGTCTTGGATAATCCAAATCACTTTGTGTTTTTCAACACCAAAACGAATGTGTTCAATGATCCGATTAAACGCGGTCAGGCTTGGAAGTTCATCACCGGTATTTGTACCGATGTCGGATTGCGGGGTAACTTTGGAACCCACACCCTACGCAAAACGTGGGGCTATCATGCCCGGCTTAGTGGCGTTGACTTAGCACTCATCATGCACAAGCTGAACCACAATTCGCTCGCCTATACAAAGCGGTATTTAGGTATTACCGATGAAGAATTGGCAGATGTCGTTAGAAAGTTAAACTTGTAGCAATCAGTTAGATAATTCAGTCTCCCCTTCCCCAATATTTATATTCCCTCTACAAGCTGATTTCTTATACTGAAAACGTATTCCTTTTTCGGTTAACAAAAGTTAGCAAAAATAGGAACGTTTTTGGTTAACTGCTTTTCAACAACTTGTCTTGGAGACGTACAGTATAGATACACGCAATGGAGTAAGTGGAGTCAGGTAGTGAAATAATTACTGAGAAATATGCCGAATATATCGAGTCAAAGCAGTTGACCGATAAGGTCAAATTGGGCTATTAATACCCAGCTAATCGCGATTCTGGGACATTTTTGGCTCTAACTTAGCAGCCAGTGGAGCGCATCGCCAATAACCTGCGATCCTTAGCTATTTTTTATGAGTTTGTCATACTCAGTGTGGTGTCCGATCCAGAACCATACATATGTATCATCCTTGCGTGTACAAAGAGCGCGGTAGTGGATTGTAATTCGCGCTGAATACCAAACTGGATCGTGTTCGAGTTGCTCGAAATTTAATCCCGGATGATTTGAATCTGCTTCAAATAACTTATAGGCTTTATCAGCCCGCTTTTGTATCCCTTTAGGCAGGGCGTTATAAACATCGTGGAATTCAGCAGTACGCCTTGATTTCACAATTACGGCATATCTTCGGTAAGCCCTGCCTGATGCTCATCAAGGGCTTTTTGTGCCATTTTTGTGAGCAGTTCGGGCGACCGCGCAAATTGGGAATCCCATAGCTGCTCACTCATTTGATTGAGTGCGTGGATCATAGCAGGAAGAGCAAGCCGTAAATCTTCAATGTCCTGCTCGTCAGCAAATTCTTGGAGCAGTTCGTATTCTTCCTCTGTAAGTGTAACCGTAAGCTGATGCTCATGAACAGCTGTTTTTTGGATCGCCATAAAACACCTCCATGTTGTCTGACGCACATTGTAGCACGTTTTCCCACCTGCCCGACAGCCTATGCCTAACGACCAGTGACTACCCATCCTTCGGCGCAATTATATTCTGTCTGACAAGAATTCTCACCGCGCTTCGCTGCCAAAGTGTCGTGTCCGGGAACATCATCCCACGTTGAGTCCTACACACATCGTCCCACACCCCAATGCTCCATTTGAACTCAGGAACTATGTTATCCCCTCTAAAACTGTAGGACGATGTTCATGGTACAGAATGTAGGACAATGTCTTCGGACATGACAAAAGTGACCGGCAGAGGCCGGGCACTGCAAGACGCTACTCTGGAGGCTTTGCAGTTTGACACTGCCGCCTCCTTCACAGGTGGTCGTGTACGTCCCTGTGCCTCCAGAGTAGCAAGCCAGCTAAATGCGCTGGCTCCTCATGCGCCGGAGGGCTGGATGCAGCGGCCTGCGTCCGCCGCATGGGTGTGGTAGCACCCAGGTGCCACCACACCCGTGGACGCGATTCATCGCGCCCACCAAACACACCACCTGCCTTTCGGGTGCAAAAATACGTGGGTGTCTGACATTCCACAGCCTAGAATGGGTGTGTTCGTTTAATACGGGGTCTGAGCCGTCAGACGTTTTAATGTCACGTCTAAACTTACCTTTCATTCATGATTGCCATATCACAATCGGGTTGGCCAGTAGGATGAATGCTTTTGTCAGACACCTTACCAATTTTGCCCGCGTTTTTAGATGATTATCAACCCGCGGTTGCGGCTGTCCGGTAATCCCCGGCTGACTTCCAATCCTGCGCTTATTGTTTGCGATCATAGGTTCCTGTTCAACCGGATTGTTTAACATTTTGCTACACGCAATCATCCCTGGCTGAAAGCAGTGATCTGTAGGGACTTAACCCTCAAAAGTTTGCCTGTATGACCGATTAAGACATTATTGGGCGTTCTTTAGGCTTTAGCCTTTGTTTTCTGCGGCTTGTCACCTGTCTTTTGGGAATGGGTCTTTAAAACCTCAATCTGCACTGAGGTGGCAAATACGACCACGCTCTTAATCGCCGGATCGAAAGCACAACTCCCTTCGACGAGCAGCCGGTCAGATGAATTTGTAAGGGCCGCTTCAACGGCCCTCCACTGTTCAAGGGCGACATAAACGACAACCCGAGTCGGTGTGGCGGGTGGTTTGGGGATTTCACGCGGTAAATTGTCGATGGAGGGCTCATCAGACAGGGTTAGGATGACGACTTCAGCCCTTTTTTCAATCCGTTCGGGTCGGCCACGGAGGGATAGGGTTAGCGACACGATCTTTCCCTGTCCGCTTTGTAGGGATTGAATGATAGCGATCCGTTTTGTCCAGGACAAAAGTGGGACGCCAGCCTTCGCACGACCCGAGAAAACCTGCTGCCGCTGATCAGCATCGAGCCTGGAGCGAACGAGATACAGAAAGACGCCGCCGGGCGTACGGCGGCGGGAATAGTCGGGTAACATCAGGCCGCCATTGGCTTCAATCGCCAGGGTAGCAGCGTACAGCTCGCGACTGAAATCAATGCCGCGCAGTTGAACCATGCGCCTGATTTGGCCGATCACACCGTGATGTTTCTCGCCCAGTAAAGTGGCTAATTCTCGAGCCACTTTGTGTGCTTCTGAATGGGGTGGTTTATCTTTATTCATAGGGTGGTTGATTGTCGATCACAGCGAATGTTGCCGCAAAAGGATAACACGCCTCTACCCCATAAACGAACTTTCCGAGAACGCTTCATCGAGAAGTTTAATCCTTTTCTGGACGACTATTTTTCGATAGGCGCTCTCGTTACAGAGTTGGGATGCGTAATAGGTGTCTTATCGCATGAGTTTGTCATCTGCCACCGGCAGCTCTTTGAGCCCATAAGGGTGAGTTTAAGCAACATGCAGCGGAGAGCAACATTCAAAACCGCAGATGAACGGTTGAAATCTCAGCAAAAGTCATCAAACTCTTTCCAAAATGACTACCCTATGCGGGAGAAAGTGGATGAAACAAGTTGGGATGACCGATGGGGTCGTCGACTACTGCACCTTGCTGAAGAATGAGTAAGCATTTGTCCGAACCAATGTGCCTCATATTTCGTGTTTTGATCGTAAAAGGACCGTCAAGAAGCCGGTTGGATTGGTGACGGTCCTGCGCTGCTGAAGCCGGTCGAGGGCGGCTCGTACGCGGCTTTCAGGCTGCAGGTGGGTTAGGCGGCGGGCCGTAGCGCGGCTGATGGTTTTCTGACCCATGTCATTGATGAAGGTGTAGATTTGATCGGCCAGTGCTTCTCGACGGGTATCGGCCAACGGCTTATGGAAGTGGGTTGGTGCTGGCTGGCCGGGCTTGAGCGGCGTTGGATTGACAGTCGAGATGGGTTTGCAAGCAAGCGGCTGGATGTCAAGCAGCGGGCTGCCCGCGAAAGTGACCGCAGGCTGCTGCTGTTCCTGGATCGCTGCTACAGGCTTAATTGAGGGTGGATCGTCGCCGTACCAATAGAAATTTCTCCCCTGCTCTTTGAGGCAAAGGGCTTCTCCGTTGGCTAACAGCCGCGAAGCGATGAGGCGCAGCGCGGGAAACTTTTTACCATTGGGAGTGACTAAAAAGGCGCCTCTCAGGGGTTCATCAAAGGGTAAGCGCTCGATATTGTCCCAGCGAATAGCGGTTTCGCTGTAGGTTGGGCGGGAATGAATGGGTAGGTCGCGGTTATAGCTGTTGATGGTCGGTAGGCTGACCCCTAACCGGGCTGCCAGCCAACGGCGGCTGTATTCAGCCGGGCGCCGTTTGATCAATTCACGATGCAGCGCCATGCGTGTTTGATGGGCGCTGGCCAGATCGGTAGGCTGCAAAGGATCACTGTTCGATAGGTCGACACCCAGAAGCGCACATAAATCCGGGATGTCGGGCATGCGGTACCAATTCTGAGGTCGTCCATTTTGGGGTTTTTCCTGATTTCTTTTCGGTAACAAAAAGCATTTTTTGTTATTCAATCGTATTTTGGATGCCGCAAACGCGTGAGCGTTCTGGCGGGGGTTAACGGGGGAGTGGATGCCTTCCGGATAGGCGAGCCACTGCAGGGTTTTGTGGATCGAGTCTCGACCGACTAATCTTTTCAATGTCGATTCAGCCTGTTGAGTGCTGAAAACCCGACCAGAACGTATGCCAGCCAGCAGCAGTCCTTCCAGGGTGCGAACGGCATAGGTCATTTTGCGCTGCATGAGGGCCTCGCGCACACTGTTCGGCAGTTGATCGGTGCTGGCAGTTTGCCGTGCCTGCCGGCGTGAAGCTGCCGGTCGTGAGAAGGCGCTGCGGATGGTGCGTTGGGCTTCGTGCTGCCGCTGTGCCGCTGTTTCTTGTGGATGACCACCGCGGGTCGTTTGTTGGCTGTGGAGTTGGACCAATGTGCTGAGCACTTCGGATTGTTGCCAGCCGGTATCACGGGCGAACAAACTGGTGCGAAATAAGGCTTCGTTGCGGCCATTGTGCTGGCAAAGATAATGATAAAGGCTGCAAAGATCGTGCTGGCTGGCTTTTATAGGCGCTGCGGCGGCCTGTACGGACGGCGCGACCGGCTGCGGCACCCGGCAGGATTTCATAAACGACTGGATGTGGCGAATATCCCGTTCGGTTAAGGGCCGCGGCTGCCCGCCGCGTGTGACGCGGTAAGCCTGACCGTTGATGAGGGTGGGCGGTGCGACCACATAACGACCATTGGAAAGGAGATCAATACCCTGCCCTTTTTGACTACCGACGTGCAGTTGATCCGGTAGTTTGAAATACAGATGCGGCAGACCGCGCCCTGCCGAGCGGACGGTGTGGGTTTCGAGTAAGTCGGGATATTGGGCTTTGAAGGCGTTGAAGATGGCTTCAGAGTCGAAATCCAGCACGACCAATTGGCTGACGCGTCCGGTGACGATGCCGAGGCCCGCAAAACGGCTTTCAGAAAACCACTGCTCATAGTCATTTACAGTCGCGCGGGTGCTTTGGAAGCCTGACCACGGCAGCGCGGGTGCTTTGGAACGGGCAGCATCCAGGTCGCCCAGCAGCGGAATCACCGAGTAGCCAAGGTAAAAATAGGCCTCAGCCAGTGTTAATAACGTTTGAGAACGATTAGAAAATGACAAATCAAATCCCAGACTGCCGGATTTGACTTGCACACACGAAACATCTTCGTTATCATGTAAAGAGATAACGAAATGTCCGGGCGAGCGTTTATTAAGCCGCCCCGGCGGTTTGATGAATGCCTTCTCGAACTTGTCAGGGTCGGGGAAGGCATTTCGCTTTTATAGGGTCAGTGATGGTGTTCGCACACCTGTAGTGTCCCTTTTCTGTTTTGGGACACATTCCTATTTAGTGCATATCACTCCATGTGGACAAATAAAAAGAGCGCCAACTCATTTGAGAGTGACGCTCCTGTGTTGATTAAACTCAGGTGGCTGTACCCATTTTGTGTTATAATTGGGTACATCGTCGGACTCCTCGCACGAGTTCGGCAGTCCCTTGAAACCTAAAGGCTTCTGCACGGCGACGAGTACCACCTCGTCGTTTTGCATTATGGGACTGTTAAAGCTGAGTATAGCCCCACCCCGTAAGTCACGCAACTGAATTTTACAGGCTGGCCTATGGAAAATTTCACTTTTCCTACGGAACTAATACTGGGCTGCCCTAACCTGCCTTTAATTCCGGTAGTGCCAAGTACAAATAACTGCCCACTCTACCCATTTGTACCCTGATTTTTTCAAATGTTTTATTTAATGGGCATCAATTCTTTCCACTTGATATTTCAGGGTTAATCGCAGGTACCGTTCTGGGTTGAACGAGATCCGGAATGGCAAAAAACGCATCGGATCATCGGCTGTTGCTTGAACAAGCCCTAATCCTCGAAAATATCGGCAATTGCTAAACGAAAGCCGGGCAGTACGTCGCCGCCCTCCAATACATCTCCTACTCGCAAACGCTTAACAGGCTGTCCGGGAACGTACACGTCGATAATCTTGGTTTCAGGATTGCCCACCCAAACCACTGTATCCGCTGCCATGTAGTTGCCGATCTTGTGGGTCATTTCATCTTTTGTGTTGCCGGGTGACAACATTTCAATGGCAAGGTCAGGCGCTAACGGATTATAAGCAACGCTGGGTTGTACCGGTTGTCGAGCATAGGACATGAACGCGCCATCGGGAATATAATCTTCGCCCGATACGCTATAACCGCCATCTGCTCCGGTGCAGCGCCCCAATTTATTCCTTTTAACATAAACTCGAACTTCTGAGGTTAATGAAAGCCCGTCAGTTGACGACTTACTATTGGATACCACTTCCACAATCTCCCCTGCAATGTATTCGAAGTTGCGGTCCCGATTTTCAGGCCGTAAAGCAAATTCGTAGAATTGTTCTTTGGTTACAGGTTGCACGTTTAGCATATCGTGTTCCTTATCTACCCTGTGGTCGATTATGGCATACTTCGAATCGCCGTGACAAAGTTTCTGACATTCACCTACACTATCAGTGTGTCATTATCTTTGTTAATCATCTCATAGAAATGATTCATTTTTGTTTTTAAGTTCCTTCTTTCAAATGGTTGAGCGCGAAACGTAAACCACCGACCGCATTCATGTCAACCGGATGTAAATCCTTGGCAGTCTTGTGCGTTTTGCGATCTAGGATCTTGCTACCATACCAGCTTTGCTTGCTCAGGTAGGGTTCGATCAGCCCTGCCCCGCCGCCCACTAAGATCACCGACTTGATACCACGAAAGCCATCAAACACGCCGTCGGCAATGTTATTGGACACCCACTCGGCATAGCGTTCACAGTAGCGATCTAACAGCGGTTTCAGATCGGCTTGTAGTCCAGCGACGGTCAAAATGTAGTCACCGCTGACACTACCAAGTCGAATGATACGATCAATATCATCCACGGTAATACGGGCAGCATCGTTACCGAGTTGTTTCTTGACGGCTTGCAGTATCGGTTCCCGAATATGCACATGCACACCACCGGCTTCCCATGTGGCATGTTGCAAACTTTCAGCGTTGAAGTTGCCGTTGGTGAATTGCAGTGCGTCGAGCGTGTGTGCGCCAAGGTCGAGAATAACAACTTCACCATCCAATACATTGGACGGGGCGAGATCGCCTTTGTCATCGAGGACAAAACAGGCTGCTGCACCAATACCTTCCGGCCACACCGTCACGTTGTCATACTGGAACTTGCGGGGTTTCTTATCCCCTTTGAGGCTGATTTCAACCTTCCCGCCCTTTTGACTAAAGCGGTCATGAATGAAGCCTTTTAGGTCATTGTATAAACCGGGTGGTGCGAATAAGGTCAAATCCACTGTCCCTGACTTAATGCCCAGCCGCGCCAGCGCATGAGCGACCAACATCTGGTGCATTTCGTTGCCATAGCGGTTTGCGCCAATATGGTGTTCCAGTTGGCGACGGGTTACCCGTATCACATCATCCCCTGTGACATAACGATGCCCATCCCAATCGACATAATCGTATTCCAATTCCAAGCCCTTCCCTAATCCAAGGCTGTCACCGGAAGCAGCCGCCCGGACGGAAGGCTCATAGAAACTCTTATAGCCTTTGGCAAGTGCAAGGACAGCGTTCGTTCCCCCATTGCCCGCATCCACACTGGCGATATAATCAGACAAGATCAATCTCCTTTAAACTCGGTTGGTCTACGAAACCGCGTTGGTCAGCAGCGTGGTTTTGCATTACTTCTTTATAAGTTGCTTCGACATATTGATAAAGTTAAGTGAACTGCCATTTTCTGTTTCTGTTACTTTCTTAAAGATCAGGGTCGGTTGGTCGTCGTCTTCAAAGACAGGCATGGCAAAGCTGGGCGCAGCGATTTGCTTGGAACCTGCCGCTGGTTCTGGCGCTTGTACCACTTGCTGTTGTTTTAGAATTTGCATGAACTGTTCCAGCGCCTCGGCTGTGCTAGGAGCAAACTGTGTTTTATATTGTGGGAAGGCATCGAACAACGCAGGTAGATCGCCCTGCTCCAAGGCATAATAGAGCGCGACGGCCTTACGGAGATTGGTGATCTCTTGCTTTCCACTTCTCCAGTAGTTGAGGATGCCTTCAACATGCTGATCCACCGGATGGTCATTGCGGAATAGATACTTCCGAGCGTGACGTGGAACTGGTTTGCGCTTCACTAAAGATTTCTTCTTAGCGGCCATTATGTACTCCGATTTGTTGTCGCCCTTAGTGCGTGTCGCACTTAGGAGCGTCTACTCTTGCTTGCTTATATAACTCGTAGTATATTTCTCTAGTAGCCGATATGCAAGTACAATTCGTCTAATAGAGAAAGAGTCAGTTATATGCAAGCAGGGAAGCTGGCCGCAATGTTAGGAGTTCACTCTGACACTATCCGCACTTGGACAGATATGTTCTCTGATTTTTTTAGCACAGATGCTCGTGGGGAAAATCGAGCGCGCCGAGAATACGGTTGGGACGATCAAGTCATCGCCAATACTATCGCTGGGTTCCGTAATCGAGATAAATTTACGTTTGAAGAAATCCGCGCTCGTCTAGCTGGGGGAGAACGGGATGAGAACCTGCCTCGTATGGGAAATGAGCCGCTAGAAGGTGAAACAGCATTAGCAATTTATGCGAAAGTTAAATCCTTGGAAGACACAGTAGAGTTACTTCGAACAACTAATCAAGAACAGCAATCACGTTATGAAAAACGGATAGACGAATTGACACGGGAAGCCTCTGAATGGAAGACCCGTTATCAAATTCTTAAAGAACAGAAGGATGAAAAATAGGCTTATGTTACTTGTTTTAGATTTTCACTAAACTTAGCGTAAAGATAACAGGGTAGGGCTATTAACTTCTGAGGATTAAAAATTGCTGAGGTATAGTTATGCTAGGTTTGTTGTGAACATTGGCTATTTTCTCGGTCAGAACGGTTTTGGAGATTTCAGTCTGCTCAAAGATTGAATATAAACTACTGAGGAAACAGGTTACTTCTTGCCAAATTGAAATCCTCTAGAATGCCACATCTTCAGCTGATAATTTGCCCATATATTACCCCCGATATTTTTTTAATCAGCATAGAACAACAAACTTCTCCTCTTTTTGATAGATTTCCATCAGAACAAATATTCATACTGTTTTCAAACCAAGTTCGTACCATTTCCCGTCTTTACTAATAGAACAAATGGACGTACTGTTACAGTCCTAGTATTTACTTTTTGTTATGTGGATGAGGAAGACAACTTGGACAGAACTGTTACTGACATACGGATGCACCAAGCAGAAAACGCGGTATCGCTCGAACTCAGCGAACGCCATCAGGCCATCCTGAACTTTGTTTATGAATACCACCTTTCTAAAGGGCGTTCACCTTCTTTGCGCGAAATAGGGCAGGGCGTTGGTATAACTTCCACTTGCCATATCTCCTATCATATTCACCGGCTCGTTCGATGGGGCTACCTCGGACGAATACCCTCTACATGGCGTTCACTGTTTTTGATGCAGCAAGGTTATGCAGCGATTGGCAAACAACCGGTAGATGACCTGAACATCACAGTCAACGAACTGCGGGATGAAAACAGACGACTCCGCGAATGGGGCGAACAATTACACCGAGAGCGAGATTTGAATAGTCAGATTCAAAGTCTTATGGCTCAAGCCGGATAGCCGTCTGTAAATACTTCCGCTCCTCTCTACAAGGCTGAAGGCAACTTCGGCCCTTTTTTCGCTTTCTTATGGTTTGTATTCTGTTATATAAAGGGGAAAACGATGGGAACTAAACGCCATCAAACCACAAATGCTGTCTATCAATTCCTTTGGGATTATCAACAAGAACATGGGTTTGTGCCGACACAGCGAGAAATCGCCGAACAGTGCTTCTTAGCCCAGTCGAGTGTTTCGCGTCATCTGGACAAGTTAGCCAAGTGGGGCTGGCTGATCCGTGAAGAGGGTCTGGCACGTGGGATTCGATTGCTCAAAACGCCCCAAAGGGACAGTGGGAGGGAAAAAAGCGATCAAAATATCCGATAATTTTATCGCCTTTTGGAAGAACATCGGTGCTATTCTGTTTTCTGTAAGTGGTGAACTGCCGTTAGTCCTCTACAGAACAATCCAATATTTAGGACGCATAACGGCAGCGCCCCGCTCACAGTCTGATGGCCGCAGATGTACTTAAATTTGTTGGAACTAGATTTATTTCTAATTGAACAAGGAGGAAGGAGAATGCCTATCGTCGAACAAGAAGTGGCTGAAATGACGAATGATCCCGATGTTCAACGCGTACTGAATGCAACAGCAGTGGAGGCAGCATCCATCTCACCGTGGAAGCTTGGGCACACTATCAGTCTTATCGTAATTGTCATGGTTTTGGTCGGCATGGAAGGGTTTGTACCAGCTAGTTTCCGTCTGTGGATGTGGTTGGCAATCATGCTGTTGCTGGCGCTGTTTGGGATCATCGCCGGAAATGGTGTCACCGGCCAATGGTTGGGACTGTTCATCGACACTCGTAACAAAGTCAGTCTCGCCCGTTTTCAGATGATTCTCTGGACGGTCCTGATTCTGTCGGCTTATTTGACAGGGGTAATGGTCAACGTCGATCTGAAACGACCTGAACCCTTATCCATCGCGATTCCACCGGATTTATGGCTGCTGATGGGAATTTCAATCACCTCGCTGATAGGCTCACCGCTCATCTTGAGTACCAAGAAATCCCGTGAGTCCAATGAACCAGATAAACAGCGGGCGTTGGAAGCCTTGACACGACAGGCAGTGGATACCGATAAAGTCGCGATAGTCGGCCAATTGGTTGTGAATCAAGCCCCAGAAACGGCACGCTGGGCCGATATGTTTCAGGGCAGTGAAACCAGCAATGTCGGCCAGCTCGATTTGGGCAAAGTGCAAATGTTCTTTTTCACGCTGATTCTGGTGCTGGCTTACGCCTCGGCACTCTCGACTTTGTTTCAGCAAAACACAGAACCGGTTCTGGCTTTGCCGGTGATCGACGGCGGAATGTTAGCGCTGTTGGGTATCAGTCATGCCGGGTATCTGGTCAATAAAGCCCTGCCGCATAGTGATAGTGAATAGCCAACTTCCGCTTCAGACTTGGACAGGTTTGTCCCGTCTGGACGAGCCCATCCGTCATCTCTCTTCTACCCAACAGGGTAGGAGAAGGAAGGAGGGAAACGATGTAACGATACGGTGAAGACAACAAAGAAACGTCAGGAACCATTTTTACGAAAGCAACTATTTTGAGGAGACAATATGACACAGACAACATTTTCAGACAATGTATTGGTGGATGGTTCGCAGGATATTAAACAGCTTCGGGTACAAGGGCATACGGCCCAGACTCAGCAGCTTCAGACATGGGAAGACAGTGCAGGCAATACAGTTGCCCAAGTCACGGGCGATGGCCGACTGATTGTGGGCGACGATGATGCCACAGCACAGACCCCAGATAGTCTCATAGAAGCTCACCGGTTCGATACCTCGACCAGTAAACCCAAACGGGGTATTCATTCGTTGGGGCAGGTGACTGGCACGCTTAATGCCCTAGTGCAGTGGATGGTGGGCGAGTTGGAATTGACCGGCGCGAGTGCCATTAGTGCCTTGCATACCGCTTTACGCGTTCGTGCCTCGAACAAGAGTACCGTCGCTGGCTCGGCTGGGGCTGAGGTGCGAGGGGCAGACATCGAAGTTATCAATGATGCGCTTGCTAATGCCGCAGCATTTCCTAAGGCAACTGGTTTGCAAGTTGCTGTGACTAATGCGTCGAGCCAAGCGATTACAGATGCGATTGGTTTGAAGGTTAAGCTGTCGGGGACGATCACCAATCCATTCTCAATTTATACAGAAGGCCCGGGTCCAGTGCATCTGGAAGATTATATGGAGGTCAAGCGCCCGGCAGCCACACCCGGTACACCTGCGACTGATTTTGTACGGATCTATTCCAAATCAGATGGTAAGTTGTATGCCAAGGATTGGAATGGTGTGGAGTATGACCTGACTGCCGCCAGTGGTGGCGGGAGCAGTCCGCTGCCTAGCATCTGTAATGGACGGTTGACACTGACAACGGGTGTGCCAGTGACGAACGCAGACGTAACCGCAGCAGTGACTTTGTATTTCACCCCCTTGGGAGGCAATCAGCTTACGCTTTATAACGGTAGTGCTTGGGTATTATACAGCTTCACCGAACGTAGTTTGTCGCTGACCGGGCTGCTGGCTGCGACCAATTATGACATTTTTGTCTACGACAATGCCGGAACGTTGACACTGGAAGCGCTGGCTTGGACGAGTGGCACGGTGCGCGCAACGGCACTGGTGAAGCAGGATGGGGTCTATGTAAAGACTGGAGCGCTGGGGCGACGTTATTTAGGCACGATCCGCACAGTGGCAGCAGGTCAAACTGAGGACAGCAAGAAAAAGCGTTTGGTCTACAACGAATACAACCGTTTCATACGCAACTTCTTTGTCAGTATTGCGGTAGGTTCATGGACCTATGCCACCAACGCGTGGCGAGCTGCTAATGCGGATGCTACAGCCCGTGCAGAGGTGGTCATTGGTAACGTTGGACCGGCGCTTGATCTCAATCTTGTTTGCCGATTGACGGGTTCGGGTGCAGGTATCACGCAAGGTATTGGTATTGATACCACAACGGCGAATTCCGCTGATCTGTATGTCAATATCGCCAATGATGGGGATCTATCCGGTCAACTGGTTCACCAACCAGCTATTGGCTACCACTACTATCAATGGATTGAGAATGGGCGTGGGGTTGCTGGCTCAGCCATCTATTTTGGTTTAGCTGCGGGCGCGTATTCGTCAGGCCTTAATGGCAGCGTAATATTGTAATTTAAGGAGAATAAAAATGATTAATGTAGCAAAACTGCATCGTGAATTAGTAGAAGCGGGTATTCCAATTGAAGGTGTAGCGGATACCGATCCACCCCGGATTGACTTCTTACCGGAAGCCACAGCCGCGCAGAAAAAACAGGCACAGGCTGTTCTAGCGAAACATGATCCTAATCCCAGCATTGAAGAGCAGCGCCGGGATGCTTATCTCAAAGCATTCACCGTAGAGGATTTTATGGAAGCCTTTCTGCAAGAACGCTTCGATGATCATCCAGAGAAGATGAAGGCTCTAGGGGCTATAAGGGACAGCCTAAAAGCGCAATTCCCCGCTGAGGGCGGAAAATAGGCTAGAACAACTTTATAACACAGAGGCTGGTATGAGTCCAAGACTATGCCAGCAGCTTTTTAATCTTAGAGAGAAATCATTACGGGTTGGTCAAACAGTAAGAACCAACCCTAGTTTTAAGTTTGCAAAAACAAATTAAAAGGAATTAAAAGATGACACCACAATTTAAAATTGTACAAGTTAGTGCCAAAGGGACGATAGATAGTTCAGGGAATCAACATCCCTGGGTCGATACCGGATTGACGGTTGGCATCAACCAACGGCTGACCATAGTCGCCACCGGACAGATCCATTTGTATAATGTGGAAGGTACTTGGGCAATGCCTTGGGTGGGACCCAATGGCTGTGCCTCAGTTGGAAGCGGTGGGCAGTGTTCACTCTTTGCAAATTGGGGCGGTCAGACCTGCACGACTGCTCCTCCGGGTCAACTTATTGCTCAAATTGGTGGCGCCACACCTTTTTCAGTAGGCAAATTTCGCGATAAAACGGTGATAAGTACTGAGACTACTTCGTCAGGGAAGTTAAGTTTAGCCGTTAACGATTTAACGACTTATTATTATGACAATCGCGGCGGCTTTACAGTACTCATTGCAATCGATGCACCGGGTGTTCCAATACAGGATGGTGAATGTCCATTTTGTCAGGACGCGGCCGCCAAGTCACCAAACCCGGTTAAGCTCCAGACAGGTGATAAAACATGGTCAGGAACCGATTTGGAAGTTACAACCCCAGCCGGAAGTTTGAGCTTCACCCGTTCCTATACCCAGAGCAAACAAAATCATGCCCAGTATCAATTCATGGGGTTGGGATGGTCGCATAACCACGCCTACAAACTCACCCTATCCGGGATTTCGCCAACCCGCAACGCAGAAGTCTATCTCCCTGAAGGGGGGAGTATAAAACTGAATGAGAGCAGCGCTAATCATTTTGATGCGGTGGTCGGTTCAACCTCGGTATTGGACTATGATGCGACCCATACTGAATACATTTTGACGGCTCAAGATAAAAGCCAACTGGCCTTTGATGGCACGACATTACAGTTAAAGCGCCGCTCTTGGTCAAGCGGAGAAAGCTGGGCTTACAATTATTATGTTGCTGCGGATGGCGCAGACTTAGATGGCAAGCTCAACCAAATTGATGATGGCTATGGGCGGTTGTTGAAATTCGTCTATATTCGCGACACCGATCCCAATCCTTATCAGCGGCGCCAATTATGGCGGGTGGGCGATCAGACAGCGGCTGCGACTTTAAGTAATACGACACCGAGTGGACGCTATATTGAATTGGCCTATACCCCGGAAAAATTGAACGGCAGTGCGGTGGCCGGGGCATTAGCGCTGTTGTCTAGTGTGCGTGATACTCGCGGTAACAATTACACTTGGATATATGATTATTACGGTCAGACGAATGGTGTAGGGCAAACCGATCCACAGCAGTTGAATTTTCTACTGAAACGGCTTTCACCAGCAGTGGATACGAGTGGCGATGGGGTGGCAGATGGCAGTATTGCCCTAGAAGAGGTGGGGTATACCCTAGAAAGCACAGCACTCGCGATCAATGGGGACATGGAAAGCACCACCAACTGGAATGCGGTTGGGACACCGGTCTTCAACGTACAATCGACGGTTCAATTCGATAGCGCAACCCACTCGCGTTATCTCGAAAGTAATGCGATTGGACAGGGGTTTGAAAGTGATGACTGGAATCTCGTTCCCGGTCGGGTCTATATCATCACTGCCCGTGTATATCCTGTCGCTGGTCGGGTCAAAATGCAAGTTAAAGGAACCGTTTTGTCGGATGAGAGTCAGGCGGGTACATCGGCTTGGGAAACCTTGCGCTTGGTCTATAGTCCATCGGGTGATGCCCAAGTACGGCGTCTTCAGTTTGTCACGTCGGCCATGCCGGGCAGTGGTAATGCGCAAGTCTATGTGGACAGTGTGAGTGTCAGTCGTCTGAAGAACTTACAGCAAAAACGCGGCGATGCTCAATTAGTAACCGATTTTGTATTTGCTCAGAATGATACCAACTTAACGACTGAAACCCTCGCTGGAAAGACGGCCAATCACTATTTTGCCAATGGCGCTTATGTTGGCCCATCTAATCCAGCCGGTGAATTGACGGGTCAGACACTTGATCTTAATTACCGTGCCAGCAATGTGAGTGATGCAAAAGGTAATGTGACTCAACTGGACTGGAGTAGTACCGGGAAATCCTTAAATGGTGTGACGGATCCAATGGGGCAGGATACCGCTTTTAGCTATGACAGCAGTGATCGGTTGCTCGCGAGTGTGGATGCACAGGGGCGTAAGACGGTCTACGGTTATGATGCCGCCAACCGTCAACCGGCATTTATACTGGTGGATGATAACAATAACCTCGCGGTCAACGGCAGTATGGAAGCGGACACAACCTGGACGAATGTGGGGACACCCAGCCGCAATCAGCGTACACCTGCTGCACAAACGGGTCGTTACCTACGCCATCTTGTAGCCAGCGCTGCGGGGCAGGGGATGGAAGGCAACACTTGGGATCTGGAAATCGGGCATACCTATACCTTAACCGCGCGGGTTTATGTGGTCAGTGGGGCAGTCAAGCTGCAAGTGACGGGCACAAGCGCTTTTGACCAGGTGATTAGCATTATAGGGGTTTGGAGTCCTGTCCAAGTTGTCTATACCCCGACCAGCGGTCTAACTGGAAATAAACTGCAATTTGTGGCAAACGGAGCGGCGGCAGAGTTTTATGTGGATAGTGTTTCTATCCTAAAATCAGGTCTTGAATTGGCTGTCAATGGTGGCATGGAACTGGATAGTGATTGGGCTAGTTTGAGTACGCCGACCACCAATGAACGCTCAAATGGGCGGGTTGACAGCGGTGTGTATGCCCGGCATGTAGTTGCCAGTGCGGCCAACCAAGGGATTATCGGTAATAATTGGACTGAAATAACCAATCAGATTTATACCATTACAGCGCGGGTTTTCCCGGTCAGCGGCATTGTCAAGATGCAGGTGCCGGGGATTACCGATGCCAATAGCGAAAAGGCGACCACTGAGATCGGTCGCTGGCAAACACTCAAAATTGTCCATTTTTCACCCACATCCATGACACCGACCACCCGCGCTTTACAATTTGTGGCAGGGAGTGTCGCAGCGGAGTTCTATATCGATAGCGTATCGATTATGAAAGCGGGGGTAGAACTCATTGGCAACGGGGATATGGAAATCGATGAAAAATGGGTTTCGGTCGGCACACCCAGCACGCAAGAGCAAATTGTAGGGGCGAACACAGGCAGTTATGCACGGCGCGTGGTCGCTACTGCTTCCGGACAGGGTATAGAAGGGGCAGCCTGGAATATGGTTGCCAATCGTACCTATGCGATTACGGCTCGGGTCTATCCGGTCAGCGGTATTGTCAAGATGCAGGCCACTGGAACAACTGCTTTTGACAAGTCGAGTAATGTACTCGCTGTGTGGCAAACCTTACGTGCAACCTATACCCCTACAGCTGGTTCGAGCGGTCTGAAGCTTCAGTTTGTGGCCAGCGGTGCGGCAGCCGAATGGTATGTTGACAGCGTTGCCATTACTGAAATCGGTGCTGAATTGGCCGTTAACGGCGGCATGGAAATCGACAGTAATTGGACGAATGTGGGAACACCCACAAACGTACGTTCAACAACTCAAATTGACAGCGGTAGTTATGCCCGTCAGATCATCGCCAGTGCGGCCCAAGGTATGGAGGGTGTTGCCTGGGATTGGGCGGCTAACCGTACCTATCTCATCATGGCACGGGTCTATCCAGTCAGTGGTGTGGTTAAGATGCAAGTCACAGGCACGAGCGCTTTTGACAAGACATCCAGTGGCATAGGTTCTTGGCAAACACTGCGGTCAGTCTATACACCGTCCACTACCGTAACCGGCAATAAACTCCAGTTTGTGGCGAGTGTAGCCCCCGCTGAATTCTATGTCGATTCGGTTCATATAATCGACGTGTTCAAATTGCTGCAATGGCAAGAATTCCATTATGATAATAAGGGACGAACACTGTTTGAAGCCCAGTTGAACACGGCAGACGGCACTGTACTGCAACGAACCACACGCACTTATGGGACATCTGGAAATAGCAATGGACTGCTGGATAGTATCACCCAGACTGATCAGCTCAATCCGGGTATTACTACCTCAACACTCTACAGCTATGACAGTGCTGGACGGGTCATCAAGACTCAAAAAACCAGTTTGTTTGGCAGCTGCCAATTTTCTTATACTGTATATGATGAACTAGGGCAGGTTGTAGCCAGTGTGTGCAGCCTTGAAAATGTGACAGCCCCAACTACACCAGCTGCGGCTAAAGCGATGTACGATCCGGCTAACCCTGATAAGAACAAGGTCACGACCTATGAATATGATGCTTTGGGTCGTCGGGTCAAAACCACAACCGATGCGGGGTCAGGCACGGTTTATACCGTACCGGGGACGGGTTTTGAGCGATCCAGCTTGACCTTCTATGATGGACTGGATCGAGTGATTCGAACCATCACCAATTATGCGAACCAAAGCGCAGGGGCTGCTGAGTCATCTGGCTTATGGGTCTGGAGTATCGCCAATAACCGTTGGGAAAAATCGAGTGGTAATACGACAGCGATTACCTTTGGGGCAGATAACAATCAGAACGCCATCAGCGATACGACCTACAATGCACGGGGGATGGTCAGAAGCCAACGGGATGCTTTCGGCAACACGACATTGTATGGATATGATGACGCTGGACGGTTAATTAAGACCATTCAGAACGCCAGTCAAGATCCTTATAATAATGATTATAATACCGTTATTAACCCGACACCTGATCCAACCCTCAGCACTTATGTGCCCAGCAGCAATCCCGATAAAGATGTTATTACGACCCAGACGTATGATGCCGCCGGTAATCTCATCAAGGTGGTTGATCCGCTCGGGAGTGTTACCTATACGATCTACGACACGCTCAACCGTCCTGTCAAGACTATTCAGGCGGCGAAGGATAGTGCCACGCTGGAGGTTGGCCCCGGAGAGGTGGCATATACTGCGGCCTACGACCCCCGATCAGAGGATTACGAACCCAGTCTCAGCCCGGATCGCGATCTGATTCAAACCACCGAATATGACAATCTGGGGCGGGTGATTCGCAGCAAGCGGCTGTTAGAAAATCGTCCGCTGAAGCAATGGGAAACGACCCTCTATGGTTACGATACGCTCGGACGGCAGGTGAAAGTCATCCAGAAAGCCAGCGATCCGAATTACTTTGTCAATGCCGTTCCTCCTGATCCCAGTTTGGCGTATTATGGCCCTAACAGCGCCGTCGATCAGGATATTGTCACCCAAACAGCTTACGACCCGAATGGGCGCGTCATGTATACCGAAGATAGCTTGGGTGCACGGACATGGATGGGCTACGACGGTTGGGGACGGCAGGTCAAAACTATCGTGAATGCGGTCGGTACCGCTACTAATAATGGTATCAATGACCCACGCAGCAGCAGCTACGTGCCCAGTAGTGCGCCGGATAAGGACTTGGTGAGCAGCACCACCTATAACAGTGATGGGCAAGTGCAATCAACACAGGATGCTTTAAACCGCACGGCCTACAACGTCTATGATACCCGTGCGCGCGTAATCCGCACCATTGCTAACTATCTGGTACAAGGGACAACCAATCCCAAGGATTGGGTCTGGAGTACTGCTAATAACCGTTGGGAAGATGGGGCAGGCAATGCCATTAGTTTTGGCAGCGATAACGACCAGAATCGCATCAATGATAGTGAGTATGATGCTCAAGGTCGGATTTTCAAGACGGTTGATAATCGCCATAACCTGACTCAGGTTGTTTATGATGGCGTAGGTCGTCGCTTGAAGAGTGTTAGCAACTATATCGTGCAAGGGAGCACTATCCCGGACAACTGGGTATGGAGTACTGTCAATAGCCGTTGGGAAGATGGGGCAGGGAATGCCATCAGTTTCGGTACCGATAAAGATCAAAACCGGATTTCACTGACAACTTATGATCTGCTCGGACGGGTGGTTAGCACTCGTGATGCCGCCGGTCTCGAAACTCGTTTCAGTTATGATCGATTGGGACGACGCCTAAAAAGTGTGACCAACTATGTTCCCCAGGGAGGCAGTGATCCGGCAAATTGGATCTGGGACGATATCGATTCTCGGTGGGAGGACGGGGCTGGCAATGCCATCAATTTTGGTACAAATAATGAGCAAAATCTGATCAGCGAGACCCTTTACAACAAAGCGGGACAAATCGTAACGACTCGCGATGCGCGTGGTACCCAAACGGCCTTTACTTATGACAAGGCTGGGCGACGGCTGACAGCCACCCAGGCTTCGAGCCACCCACTAGCTACGACCAGTTACACCATCTATGACAAGGCCGGACGGGTTTTGCGAAGTATCGCTAACTATGCGACTTTGTATCGGGAGGTAACGGGCGAAATCTTATACAAAGCCACGACAACCACCACGGTTATCTCACCCGATACCAAAACTGGCAGCACATGGGACTTCATGTCACCGCATAACGGTAACAACAACGATACCAATCTGATTACAGAATTTGCTTATGACCTCGCCAGTCGCCGCGTGAGCGTCACCGATCCGGTTGGGAATAGCACGCAGACCGCTTACTTCAAAGATGGTCAGGTCGATGCTATGACTGACCCAGAAAGTGTTGTCAGCAAATATCGCTATGATGGTTTACGCCGTCGCATCCGGGTGGTACAGGGCTATGTGCTACAGGGTAGCAGTGATCCCCAAAACTGGGTCTGGGATACCAATGCTTGGAAGCAAACGGTGGGTGGCACACTAATTGTACATGGTGTAAATAGCACCGATAACGACCAGAATATCATCATCGATGTCACATACGACAAAGGCGGTCGCGTACTCACCCAGCGTGAACCACTTGGTAATGTTACCACTTATGTTTATGATTTCTTAGATCGACGTAAAACGTTAATTAAACCGATTACGATTTCACCTCCCGTGACCCAAACGTGGCGTACTGCTTATACTGACTTAACCGGTGGCAAAAGTCGTGTGACCATGACCTATCCCGGTATCACAGGATCAAGCAGCTATCTGGTCAGCCGCGACTTTGACCGGATGGGACGTCTTCAAAAAGTTCAGTACAATGAAAGTGGAACGTTTGTAACTCCTGATGTTGTCATGACCTATGATGACGCGGGCAATCGCGCTAAGATGAGCGAATACTTTGCCACCACTCTTAAACGCGAAACCCAGTTAACCTACGATAAGGTGCATCGGCTCAAGCAGGCGGCTTTTAATAGCGATAATACGGATAATCTGGGTACGATTGATGAAAGTGTTGCCTACGAATATGATGCTGGGGGTCTGCGAACCAAACTGACATTGCCCGGCAGCTTGAATGTGGTCTACACCTATGATCAGCGCGGCCAACTGGTGTCGCTGACCGATTGGGACAGCCATAAAACCCAATTTGCTTACGATAATGTCGGACGGCACATTGCCACTGAACGCGCCAATCGCTTGCGTTCGCGCTACCAATTTGATGCGGCGGGACGGCTGCGTGTGCTGCGGCATACCAAAGACTTCCAAACGCTGGCACACTTCGAGTATCGGGTGGACAAGCGTGGTAACCGCATTCAGGCACTTGAGGCACTGGCGAACTATGGCACAGGTACCACCACCATCGCCTCGACCGATAAAGGCTTGCTCTTGAGTGGGACATGGTCAGATGTCAGTGGATACAAAGAGAACACACAGGCTGCATCTTCGCTCAAGCTAATGTTCTTCGGCAACGAAGCCACACTCTCGATGGGGCAGGGACCAGATCATTCGATTTATGATGTGTATATCAACGGTACACTTTGGCAATCCTTTGACGGGTATGCGGCGGTCGCTGCTCAACGTGATATTGTGGTATCGATGGATGTGGATGGTCGCAAATTGCAAGGCGAAGGACCGCATCTGCTGGAAATTCGTAATCGCGTTGAGAAGAACAAAATCTCGACGGGTAACAAGGTTCGGTTCAAGCAGCTTACGGTCACACGGACATGGACGCAGCAGACCATCGGCTATACCTACGATAAGCTCTCGCGGCTGAAGGAAGCCCGTTACAATCCGGGGGTGAATGCAGCGGCGCTGGATGCCGAACTCAATTATCATTTTAAATATGTGTACGACCGTGCTGGTAACCGTACACAGCAATACTATCGCTACACCAATCCTCCTTATAGCAATACGGTGAACTATAACTACAACGCAGCAAACCAATTGCTGAATGACCAGAACTACAACTACGGCTATGATGCTAATGGCAACCGCGATACCATTTTGCCTAGCAGCACTTACGCTTCGTGGGATCGCGCTAATCGTATGGTTATCGGACCTCCCGGCAATATGATTTATGACGGACAGGGCAACCGTGTCAAGCAGACTGATGGTGTGAATGCGACTGCCTATCTGTTGGACATGCAGCCCGGTTTAGCACAAACCTTAGCTGAGACCCTCAACGGGACTGCTGTCACACGCTTCGTACATGGCCCACATGGCATTCATGCCCAAAAGGATGCGACAAACAATTGGGAATGGATGCTCCAAGATGGCTTGGGTAGTGTGCGGGTGGTGGTGGATAACAACGGCAATGTGTTAGAGAGTCGGCAGTACGATCCGTATGGTGGCGGCTTTGGCACGACTGGAACAAACCAGACCAGTTATAACTTCACCGGTGAGCAGCAGGCAGGCAATACCGAACTGCTGTACCTGCGAGCACGGTACTATGCGACAAACGGTGGGGCGTTTGCCAGTCTTGACCCATTTGAAGGAACGGCTTGCACTCCAATGTCGCTCAATCGTTATATGTATGTCCAAGGCAATGTGACGAATGATGCTGTTGGCGAACTCATCAACGGCTACAACTATGTGGGCGGCAACCCAGTCAACCTTCTAGATCCCAGCGGCATGAGTGTTCAATTGTCTCAACTGCTTAGCAGTGGAACTTGTGCATTAAACCTTCCCGACTTAGAAAAGGAATTTTGGACTTGTGAAGGAGAACATTGCCAAGAATGGTTGGATGATGCTTACGCGTTGTTAAGGAATACTTCAGGATATTATTCGAACGGTGCAGCAAATCTATTTGATTTAATAGGGAGAAGTACCTCTACACCGATTAATATTTCTTTTACTCAAGATTTAGGTGGCGGGACAGCTCTCAGGCCATATCGAGTAACAGTCGACAAAGGCTATTTAGCTGATAAACGCTGTACAGATACAGCAAGTAACTGTTCAAATTTTGCTGAGCATATAGGGGTTGTATTACACGAACTTTGGCACACTACGCAAGGTATTCATCGGTTCAGCACACAAGGTGAGATAGATTCTTACATCTTTGAAGGTAAACTGCGTCAAGATTTTGGCTTTAGTAATACCTCATTTTTCCAGTCCCTATATAACTTTGGAACCCCCGGAAATGTGACTAACGATGTATGTGAGTTATGTCGTGCGCGTACTTGCTTGATGGACTACGCTTACTCTATAGCTGGTGCCTCAGGAGCATATCAGGTTTATGCTTCTGAGCCACTCGCATATGTCACTATTGAGTTAGGGAATTGGAGTCCTATCCGATCTACACCACCTTTGCAGACAATCTGGCCATTTGCCTGCTATTTCTGTCCAGATACTAGTTGTCCTGCTTAGTTCCAAAACATTGGGGGTAAAGTATATTAGTATACTTACCCCAATTATAAATAAGATTATACTGTCCATGAAAAACTAGGAAACGCAAAATATTGGCAGGAGAGAATATGGACACTACGATGAGTTTTGGCCCTTGCTTAGCACCAATGCTCTTAATAGCCTTGTTGGCAACACTGGTCATGATACGCTACCAAAAAAACAATGTTAGGAAAATTCACCCAGCGATCTACTTTACAATTACTATTTTGCTGCTAATTGTCGCTTGGTTTATTGTCTTCCGCTTAATAGGCATACCAGTAGAAAACCTTACATCAAGATGAATGATTTTGGCTGTCCTTTGCTCAGATATTATTTTCTTTAGATTATATATATCGCTGTTTTGCGCCTGACAACAATAGCTCACTTTTTTGGTTATTGGTGCATAAAATGTCAATTTGCAATTAAAGTCCCTTAAAAATTCATGTTAAGCAAGGGGGTTTTATGTCCCTGCAACCGCAAGCCATCCCACCCATTCCCGACCTGACTGCTAAAGTAGCCTGCCGTGCCTTCCGCAAAGGCAATGTCTACATGCACATGCGCGATGTGCTGGGCACGTTTTTCAGCGACGACCAGTTCGGTGACCTGTACCACGCCGAGGGTCAGCCTGCCTATGCACCTTGGCGGTTGGCACTGGTCAGTGTGATGCAGTTTGCCGAGAACCTCACCGACCGACAGGCGGCTGAGGCGGTGCGGTCGCGGATTGACTGGAAATACGCCCTCAGCTTGGAACTGACCGACGAAGGCTTTGACTTCTCGGTGCTGAGTGAGTTTCGGCAGCGTTTATTGGAGCATGAAGCGGGTGAGAGGTTGCTCAATACGATGCTCGAACAGTTTGTGCAGGCAGGTCTAATCAGCAGTGGGGGCAAGCAGCGCACCGACTCAACTTATGTCATTGCCAGTGTCCGCGACCTCAACCGTCTGGAATTGGCAGGTCGTGCCTTGCAAGTGACCCTCGATGCCATTGCCGAGATTGCTCCCACTTGGCTGCGCGAGTGGGCTGCACCCGAATGGTACACCCGTTACGGAAAACTCTTAACCGAGTTTCGGCTGCCCCAAAAAGCCTCGGAACGGGATTCATTAGCCGTAACCATTGGTTGGGATGGTCTTCGCCTCCTTGAAAAGGTGTATTTCGACCCCACGACACCTGCTGAAGTGCGTCAACTCGCAGCAGTGGAAATCTTGCGTCAGATTTGGCTGCAACAGTACGTTCTGATTGAGGATGAACTTCGTCAGCGCAAGCGAGAGGAGATGCCTCCGGCTGCCCGCCTGCTCCAATCCCCTTTTGACTTAACCGCCCGTTACAGCTACAAACGCTCGCGTGAATGGGTGGGCTACAAAGTCCATTTCAGTGAAACCTGTAACGAGGACACCCCCAACCTGATTACCCAAATTTACACGACTCCCGCCACTGAGCCCGATATTGAAGCGCTCCAACCCATTCATGATGATCTCCAGCAAAAAGATTTACTGCCCGATGAACATTTGGTGGATATGGGCTACACCTCCGCGCCGCTGCTGTACGACAGTCAAGTAGAGTATGGTGTGAAACTGGTTGGGCCGGTGTTGAAAAACAGACTTGGCAGCACAAGACCGGTTACGAGATTGATGCGTTCAGCATTGATTGGGAGAAACGTCAAGTGACTTGTCCAAACGGCAAAGTCAGCCCACCGTGGACGATGCGCGACCACCGCCGTGACCACGAACTGACGCGGGTTAAGTTTCTCTCCACCGATTGTGCGCCCTGTCCGGTACGCGCACACTGCACCAAACATACTCGCCGCACTCTTTCGTTTCATGAACAACCCTTGTTTGAAGCCATCCAACGGCGCAAACAGGAACAGCATACCGAAGTGTTCCAACAAAGCTACGGCAAACGGGCAGGCATTGAAGGTACGATCTCGCAAGGAATGGTCGCATTGGGAACGCGACGCTCTCGCTACCGAGGACAAGACAAAACCCACCTACAAGTTGTGTTGACCGCTGCGGCGATGAATCTCACCCGCGTCTTGAATTGGTACGATGAAAAGCCTCGCGCCCAAACGCGTGTCACACGCTTTGGACGACTTGCCGCGTAATGGGCGGAAGCATTCACCCCACCTTTCAGCGAATTCTTGTACAGAATTGGAGTCTCGATTTGCCACAATCCATTTAAATCCAGTTCGCCAACAGCATCACGAATTTGGTTGATCCCAGTGGTATGATCGCTCAAGCAGATTTGACACTTCTGAATCAGTGGAACGGTTGCTCTTCGTTGCACATTCAAGACCTCAATTTGGTGTCTTTTCACGAGGCAGCACTATTTCAGGTGAATGATATGTGTACTGGTTTCACCAGTGGCTCACTTGCCGGTTTCTATTTCATAAATTGTCCACATCCGAAATATGCATGGCTCGCATATGATGTGAAGGGGCCTACACAATATCGTATTGATGCAACAGTTGTTACTCCAACGGGATGGGTTGACGGAGCGATAAGTTTTCGCACAAGTTGTACATCCTCAGACTGTTACGGCTTTGAGATAGTGCAGGCTAAACCTTCAAGTACAGTGAGAGATATATATGTGTGCAGTGCAAGGGGGGTCAGAGGATTTGGCATTGCAGGTTGTGCTGATACTCTTTTGGAGGCACAAGGACTCCAAACTTTTTGGTACATACTGACAAATTCGCCTTTTGCCCCTAAATTTAGCCCGAACTAACGGGAAAGAAAATCTGCTAAAACAACCATCATTTTGATGATGTTGTTGGCGAATCTCTCTATATTTGGCCCTTTTCCCTAACGTAGGCGAGCAAAACCTCCTTACTCAAAGGGAAAAGGGTTGGGATGGCGGTGCAGTGTGCTTGTTTTTCTGTTGCTCAGATGCTAGAGCAAAATCCAACATCTTTTTCATCGCTTGTTATGATTGCCCTAGTCAGTGTCATAATGTACTTAAATAGACTAGGATTAATCATTTAGAGAATACAGTGGTTGATTAGCCCGATCTGGAACTGTGTTATCAAAGGCATTAATTGAGGCAGAGGTGAAATATGATTAACAAACATAATGGAGATATTCAACTGTCAAATGAGTTGATGATAGGCTCTAATTTTAATCTAGCGGCCTTTACAGACTCTGCTGATTTTCATCTATGGGAAGCGCATGAACGCAATGATGAACAAGATAAATCGTATCAGCGAAATTTACTGGACATTGCGGGAAGACCATTAACGGTACTGCTGTCTTTTTATAGAATGAAACTTGATGCCGTGTTCCTCTCATATCAAATAGCTGATGAACCCAACAATCCAATTGGCCCAATAGCTCGCCAATTCACATTCCATGAATCTTGGCTCCGAAACGAGCTTGGTGACGCTCCTTATAACTATATATGGGGGTGGATTGGGCATGGTGGGTGTGCAACTCCAGGTCCTGCACATGCTATTGTTGTGCTATTTCGTCCGGTGCTAGATACTTAGCTTATCCTCACTTCATCATCTCAGCCCTAATTCTGCAACCGACCTGAGCCTTAGATCAGCCTAACTTACGTCCAGTATAGTAGCAACAAGTGATGATGTGATACGTCATACTCTGTGAGACATTTATTGAATTATTTTAATAGAGAGCGCATAACTTCATAAGGTGTTTTGCCTTGGTGGGACATGTGCGGTCGATCATAATTATAGAAGTTTTCCCAAGCCTCAAGTTTCGAACTTAAGTCAACGTCATCAGTGTAGGTCAGGAGTTAATAAAACTCGGTCTCGTCGGTTCGATGCGACCATTCGACTTTACCGTTGAGCTGTGGTGCTCCCGGTTTGATGTAGACATGCTGTATACCCTGATCTTCAACATGCCAGTGAAAACGGGCTTGAAACTCATGCCCACGATCCGTTCTGACCTTGCTGATCCGGAAAGGAAAATTTTTATGCTTTCATAGTCTGTAAAGAAGCTATTACTGTCTCACAACCTCGCCAATCTTTTTCTGAAAACTGTTGACGAATTTTGTTCTCAATATGGGGTTTTCTGCATATTCCCCCGAAAAGGTATTGTATGAATCTTTTGGATCAAACCCCAAAATGATTCGTCAACATCGTGGCCGGGTAAAATCTCCTCATCGATATAGTCGATAGGAGGAGAATGATGGAAGCATTATGGGAGTTTGAGCGGCTAAAACTGTTCCAGTTCGTTCGCGACCACCCCGAGTGGTCGAGTTCACGCTTAGCGGAGGCAGTCGGACACAGCTTGAGTTGGGTGAAGAAATGGCGGCAACGGTTCCAACGGGCCAAATACCTCAGCCTAGAACTCTTCCAAAGCCAATCTCGCGCCCCGAAAACACACTCGAAACAACTCCTACCCGTTGTGCGCAATGCCATTTTAAGCTTGCGTGACCAACTGAAGGATGTTTACAAACGGACCGTCGGTTCAAAAACGATACTTTACCATCTTCACCGTGACTCATTATTGCAGCAGCAGGCAGCTTTTATCCCGCATTCTGCTTCGACGATTTGGCGGATACTTAAAGAAGGTGGACGTATTCCGACCCGTATCCATGAACATCATCCCGTCGAACGACCCGCTCCGATGGAACATTGGGAGATGGATTTCGGACAATTAGCCGACCAGATCGAGTTTTTCACAGTGGTTGATCGCGGCACATCCATCCTCGTTGATACCCAGACCGATTACCATTTCAACGCGGAAACAGCCTTGTTGGCGGTAGCCAAGTTGTTTTTGTTCAACGATTTGCCTCAAAAGCTGCGTTTTGATCGTGACAGCCGCTTCCTCAGTAGTTGGGCAATGGATGGTTACCCGTCTCCCTTACTGCGTTTCTTGCTGTGTATCGGTGTTGAACCTGACCCCACTCCGCCGCGTCGTCCAGATCTCAAACCGTTTGTCGAACGCTCGGTACGAACCCTCAAATACGAATGTTTGTGGGAAGCCCATCCTGAAAATCCTGCAAAAGCTGAGGACATCCTACGCGAGTACCGTTACTTCTATAATCACCAACGAGCCAACCAGTCCTCAGCCTGTCAAAACCGTCCTCCATATGAGGCTTTCCCAAATCTACCCCATCGACGCTCACTCCCGGAAGCAGTCAACCCTGATGCTTGGCTCGATCATTACCATCGGTTGCTTTTCAAACGGCGGGTTGGGTCGAATGGAATGGTGTCGATTGACCGGAACAGCTACTATATCGGAACGGCTTATGCTGGGGAACCGATCATCTTTCAACTCGATGCCCATTTGCACCAGTTCATGGCTATCCATCGCTCACAAGTGATTAAGCAGTTTGATATTCAGGGCTTGTACGGAGAACCGATCGCCTTTGGTCAGTACTTGAAGCTCATGCTGGAAGAAGCTCGTTCGATTGATCGACAACAAGCATTGAAGTCCCCTCGCTAACCCTCTATCTCCTGCTTTCGTGAGTATCATCTGTAAGCCGCGTCTGATCGCGGCCACGATGTTGACGAATCATTTTGGGGTTTGATCCAAAAGATTCATACAGTATCCGAGATGGTTTCGAGCGGGTTAATTATCTTTTTGAGATGCTAAATGAAAGTGATGCAATATGCGATGGAGGATTGGCAAAAGAAGCGTGCCCACTGTAACAAGAAAGACAATACCTGAAAATAGCGCATAGAATGAGGCAAACAGTTTACCTGCGTTTGTATGCAACGGATTAACTTCCCCCATACCACCGAGAAGCATGGCGGCATTCAAGCAGGCATCAATCCACGAGAGACCCTCTGTTACTCGATAACCTACAATCCCGATACCCCACACCACAAGCAGCAAAACAAGCGCGGCAAGAGCAAAACGCCCAAAGCGACGTAGGAATACATAAAGAGGCGCAATTGGTTGACGGCGATGTTCAAACATAGAATCGATTATAGCGTGTTACTTATAGGTTCGTTATAGGTCTACACGCCAGCCAGCACCCCGACACCGGACAACTGGTGTAGCGTGGGTCTGAAATCGTTTGACTATGTAGTGAAAGTAGGCGTAGTGTGGAACTGGAATGGGCCGAAGCTTCAATACAAAGTCACGTATGCTGGCCCTTAAATACTTAAAGAGGTGCTTAAATGAAACGCTGGTGGGTAATTGCTTGGCTTTTACTGTTAAGTGCAGTCGTTATTCCGATCAGTTCAACCCTTGCTCAATCCTGTGGTGTCGAGCGTTGGTCCATTAAAACAGGCACGGACGCTGAAGCGCCCAATATAAATACTAGTACAATTTCATCTACAACTATTACAGCGATGGTTGGTCTGCCTAAGCCGGATTCATTGCCTCGCAACACGCGTCTTTCCCCGACAGAGACCACCGTCTTTAGCATCGATGCAACATTGGTTGGCTACAAATTTGAAAGCGACTCAGACTATCACTTGGTTATTGCTGACGCTTCCGGCAACACCATGATTGTTGAAATTCCATCCCCCAATTGTGTAGGGGATACTAGCCCATTCTCACAGGCAATTACACAAGCGCGGGCGCAATTTGATGCTCAGTTCACGGCAAGCGACCATTTTGTGAACGTGAACGTTCCTATAAAAGTAACGGGCGTTGGCTTTTTCGATACCCTACATGGGCAGACAGGGGTTGCTCCTAACGGAATTGAATTGCATCCTGTATTGGCGATTGAGTTTAATTCCTCTGCGCCCTCCGCTCCTAATCAGCCTCCTACCGTGCCGGAGCTACCCCCGGCTTCTGGGCAACAGTGGCAATATCGTGTTATCACGAATACAAATGCAGATGCACTGCTGACACAATTAAATGCACTCACTGACGGCTGGGAACTGGTGAGCGTGGTCATAGATGACCAGCGATTAGACCGCTATGTGGCTTATCTAAAACGTCCACTTTCATAGAACCCTAACCGAATATGGGGCAGGGCGGGTGTGAGGTGGGGAGGGCCTGAGTCGCTGGAGTTTAGAGCAGAAAGCAGTAAATCGGTGCGCCGGGTAGTTTGAGAGGCGCTAGTTGGATTCCTGATAGTTAAAATTGCTGGAAAACTAGCACCCACTCATCCGACTCCAGCGCTGTGGTATCTTCACTATTTGCATCACTTATACTGATTTCATATGATCCAGCATTGATCCCTGTAAACTCAAACCGTGAAAAAACTGCCGGTTCATCACCGCACCATGTCACCATGTAAAAGTAATGGTCATGTGCGGTCAGTTCATAGGCAGTGCTGGTCGGCAAGATTAAGGGGCGATTATCCCATATGTACGTTGTAATTTCTCAATTTTGCTCATGATCGCACTCATCATAAATCGAAAGGGGTTGTTGTCTAGCGATTAACTCTAATTCAATTTCGAGTATCCGCTCGGATACTGCTAGGTAAGTCGCTACCGCTTGCTGTCTGTGTTCCTGCTGCATGAGGTCATGAGCAGCCTGTTGGACTGTTTTGAATTGTTTTAATTTGATTTCAAGACTATCCGTTTCAGTGGTGGGGAAACATGATATAAGCATCTCCGTGATGAGCCTCTGATAGCATTGATTGGTTACTTACAGAGTAGGCTTTGTTATTGATTTGCCAAATAAGAGGAAATGAAATTCACGGATTTTTCACATGCTGCGGTTTGTCTAAAATGAATAATTTCTGGCGAACCGTTAGTAGTAAGTAAAGCTGTCAGGTGGTCTTTGTTAATAATTAGCGAAGAATTAGTATATTCCATACAAAACTTGTCGAATTAACATATAATCAATTAACAGAACACATAACCGCTTACAAGGATCTATCATGATTTATGAGGATACTTCTAAAATCCGATTGATCGAAGCATCGGTATGTGTCAAGGATATTGAAACAACTTTGTGAAAAAGATTAAGAAAGGTTTTCTGCCAGATTAGGCGGATTGATGTAGACGGCGTTTGGAGCACCCTGTACGTTGGGCAAGCCAGCTCGAAAACGTTGTGGAGAAGCCTGAAATGCCGCCGACATAACGCCTTGGCGCTGCTGTTGAACGCCATGTGACTGGCCATAATGGACACTGGCCGGAGTCAGCAGGTTCAGCCCAGAATGGTAATGGACATCGTTGTACCAGCCGAAGAAAGTTCTTGCCCAGAGGCGTGCTGCGTCAATGGAAGCGAAACGGTCAGGATAATCGGGACGGTATTTCATGGTTTTGAAGTGTGCCTCACTGAACGGATTGTCATCGGAAGTATGGGGACGGCTGTGACTTTTGGTGATATGCAAATCAAGCAGCAGTTGGCTCAAGGGCTTACCTTTCATGGGAATGCCATTGTCCGCGTGCAGGGTGAGTTGTTCAGGCTGAATGCCCTGTTTGCCAGCGGTTTCAGCGATTAAGTGCTTGGCTAATTCACTGCTCTCGACTTCGGCAATCATCCAGCCAACGACATAGCGGCTAAAAATATCCAGTACAGTGTAGAGCGGGTACTTCTCCAACTTATGGGCTCCGCGCAGCCAGGTAATGTCCCATGACCAGACCTGGTTGGGGGCTTGTGCCAGCAATTCAGGCTTGTTGTAGAGCGGATGACGACGGATGAGGCGCCGTTCGCACACCTCACCGTGAGCCGCAAGCACTCGATACATGGTGCGCCAGTGACACAAATAGTGCCCCTCATCCAGCAATGCCGCATACACCTGACGCGGCGCTTGATCCATGAAACGCGCACTATTGAGTGTCGCCCGCACCTGCGCTCGTTCCGCACTCGACAGGGCATGCGCCGGTGTTGGACGCGGTGCTGGCTCGGCTTTCGCTTGCCGTTCCCGGTAGACTTGACTGCGTGACATATTCAGCGCTTCACAGGCACGCTTCACACCAATTTGGGTTGCAAGTTCCCTCACGATTGTTCCTCCTCCAGCAGGCGTGCCAGCTTTTTTTGGGCATCAATGATCAGTCCTGCCCGTTCCAACTCGCGCTTCAGCCGCGCATTCTCGGCTTCCAAACGACGCATTTCTGCCCGGTTCGGGTTGGCGACAGGACCGCGTTTCTTGCCTAATGTCCCCTCCGCATACGCGCTGCGCCACTGACTAATCTGGGCGTAAGTCAAGCCCTCCCGTCGCAGCACTGACCCTAACTCGCCATGCTGGCACTCCTCCGCTTCAACCACCATCCGCCGTTTGTACTCTGCCGTGAACCGACGACGCTCGACTTTCGGTTCCACTTCCGGGTTCGCTTTGCGCTCTTCTAACATGTGCTTTGTCCCTGTTCTCCGCCCTCCAATTGTTTACTAAACTTTGAAGGTGAAGTTGTTTCATCCATTATGGCACATAGGGCATTGGCCGATGAACGCCGTTTGCTACGTGACCTGATTGATCATCTCCCCGATGGGATCTACATTAAGGATACTAAAAGCCGCTTCGTAGTTGGCAACATAACCGTCGCTCACTTGATGGGCGTGTCGACACCTGATGAACTCATCGGGAAGACAGACTTTGACTTCTTCTCTCATGAGTTAGCCTCAAAATATTATGAGGATGAACAAACAGTTATACGAACGAGTTTACCGCTCATTAATCAAGAGGAGAGAACCTTCGATTTCCGTACAGGCAAAGATGGCTGGCTTCTAACGAGTAAGGCCGTATGGCGAGATCGGAACGGAAAGATTGCCGGTATTATGGGGATCGGGCGGAATATAACTGAACTGAAGCAAGCACAAGAAGCGTTGGTAGAAGCTCACTATGAACTGGAACAGCAAGTTGAAGACCGGACTTTGGAATTAACCTATTCAAAAGCTAAATTAGAACGAACTCTTGAATATCTTCATTCAAATCTTAAGCAAATCACAGAGATCATTCAGCATAGCGGGCCAAGGACTGAACTACTCCTCTATCTAGAGCAATCGCAGAAATATCTTGACCGTTCCTAAATAGCTTTTAGGTCAGATAAAACCGTCCTGTCCGGTTTTTTAGGTATTCCCTCAACTATAATCTCAATTGTTTTCGCGTAATTAGCGGCATAATAATTAAGACAAAAAGTATTTTAAGGATTAAAACAATGAGTATTCAATTAAGTTGGTATCTTGAAAATCGTGTCATATTGGGGTTTTCTGCATATTCCCCCGAAAAGGTATAGTCAGTAATTTTCAGAGAGCAAATTGGTTCATTCCTCGAGTAAGGCAATATCGAGCTGCGCCAACTGCTGGGTCAAAGCGGGAATATCAACCACCTGGGGTGGCTTGTTGAACTCATAACGTCCGTAAAAGTTGATATGCTGCCAGGCAACAGGAGACACGCGCCGCAGTAGCTGAAGCTGTTGGAGGTTATCGGTATGCTGGTGATGAAGAAGCAGATTTGAGAGAAGAGTGGCATTGTAAGCAACAATGCTGTTGGTCATCAGGCGACTGCATTCCTGCCACAATTGCTGCTCATAAGGGGTTCGGAAACGCAGTTTGCCAAAGTTGGCGTAAGCCACAGCCTGCCGTAGTTGGTGATAACTCTCGCCACGATTCAAGGCGCGCTGGACATTGTGGCGGAGTTGAAGTGAGTCTAGGTAGCTCAGCAAGTACAAACTACGAATGATGTGGTCATATTCCGCCAATGCACGTCGGATGCGGTGCTGGCGGGTGTAGGCATGGAGTTTGCGGATGAGCAAATGCTGTGAGGTCGTCTTGAGGGCCAGCGATACCATCAAACGCTGAATATTGTCCCATTCCTGAATAATGAAATCCGTTCGGATTTTGCGAATAGGCTTGATCAAGAAAGATTCATCATAGGCCTGTGGCGCTTTGAAGCCGCATAGCCCTGTCTGGATCTGATGATGGAGATCTTTGTAGCGTGGTGCAAACTGGTAGCCAAAGATGTGCAAAATGGCAAAGTTGAGGTGGTTGATTCCGTGGACATCGGTGGAATGGACATCGGGCTGGATGGTTGTGGTGTTGTTGGTGAGGATATCAAACACATAATGGCTTTCATGTTCGTGTGCGCCGATGACCCGGGCGTTAATCGGGACGTGATTGGCAATCAGGGTGTAAGCCACAACGCCTTTTTTGAGTCCGAAGTATTTGGGCGAATAACGGGCATTAAAGGTCGGGAGTGCCGTTTCAAATTTCTGTCCATCACTGCTGGAATGAACCAGATCGTTGATCAGATAATGTGGAAAGATGGGCAGGCTAGCGATGTAGTCACTGATTCGGTCATTAGCCTCGCGTAGTGTCTGTGGACGTAGAAAGTTATCTGATACGGTAGCAAGTTGTTGGTTGGAGACATCAGAGATATTGCCCATACGTCCGAGACCAGTATTGGTTCCCCAAGCAACCACACTAGCAATCAGAGCCGTTTCCTCCAAGGTGGTGGCGCGTTTGCGGCTCAGAAGAGGGTGAAAAGCATCCATGAACTGGCAGCGCTGCTGAACGAAGTGCAACACGGTATGAATATCAATCTGGTGCAAAGTATTGAAAAAAGGATGGTTAATTGCCGTTTTCAGTGAGGGTTGTGGCATCGACCAGGTTTCTCCCGATGCGTGAGTCTTGATTTGTAGTGCCGTATTTTCTTTGGAGGCAATCCGTTGATTGACAACGATAACCTGGTTTTCCAATTGGTTTTCAAGCCGCTCAAGGTGCTGATGGATGTCATCGCGCAGAATAGACAGATGGGTACGCTGGATCAGCGTTTCTTTCTGTTGCCAGCGGTTGTCACTGAGCAATTCATCTTTAATAGGGCGAAACTGAACGCTGTGGATGCAGTACAAATCACCTGACTCAATAGCCTGAAATACGAGACGGTAGATCATAAACTCGTAACGATCGACCTGAAGATGGCGTTTGCCGTTGGCATTCACCGTATAGAGATACTTTTTGAGAGAGGGAGCAACACAGCCCATCGGGAAATCTTCCGGATCATATTGATACAGAGGCGGCTGTCGATTACAGGCGGTTCGCAAAAATTGGAGGGCGGTCTGCAAGGGGGTAGCTGCTTGGGCCATCTCCATGTGAAGTACTCGAATGATCGGGCGCAGACTGAGTTTGAATGATCGAGCAAGCCTATCAAGATGCTGCCATTGGAAGGCCGTTTCGTCCATAACGGGCGTATGGGTCAGGCGGTTAGCGACCCGTTCAAGTGTTTGCTGGTCAATGATACCGAAGGCGTGTTCCCGCAGAATAGCAAGCGGTGTATCGTCTGGATACCACTCAGGATCGACCATGAGTTTGAGAACCTGTCCTGCTTTTTGTAAATCCTTTGTGTAAGTGATTTGCTGCTCATAGACCTTCTGTTTGGCGGCTGTTTTCGCTTCCTCCAGATAGCGTTTGACCCGATAGCAAAGCGTGGTAATGAGATGATCATGCCAGAGATGGTAGCGGTGATTGATAAAACACAGCAGGTACACGGCTACCAAGGCGGGATTGAGCTGGTGAAGTTGAAAAACGGCGTAATAGCTGACCAAAGAGGCGTAGTATTTGATGCTTTCATTGGAAATTTGCAATTGCGGGATGACGCGTTGGGCGACTTCATACAGCGGCTTCAGCGCTTGTCCGCGCTGAATTTCACGAGCGATTTCTCGATTGCCAAAGTGACGTGGTTCCTGTTTGAGTTGGGTGATTTTGTACATTCCATCGGGGTTAGTCAACAGCGCTAGCAGCGTATCCCGATCCGTTTTACTCAGGTCACGTTGGACAATGTGAATGAGACGCGCCTGTTCACCCAAAAGCACCTGACCGATCATGTCTTGAAACCAGGAGTAGCCCGGTGCAATCCGTTGTTGATGTTCAAGATATTGAAGTAACTCACGGAGTATGTAGATGGGTTGACTGTCAATGCGTGCCAGTTGCTCAGCTTTGCCTTGCAGTTGCCGCCGATCTTCATCATCACATTCGCGATAGCCAGTCAACCGTATGATGATTTGCTGCTGTTTGAGGCGCGTGACTTTGGTGATGGAGGTCGAAGGTGAGGTATTCGACGGGAAATAGATTTTCTGGATGTAGTGGCCATCCGCGAGCACCTCATCAATATCAAAGATAAAAAATCGGTGGCGTGCTTTGAAATAACCGAGTTGCAAAATAAAGTGAATCTTTGATGAGGGTGTTCCTAACTGAGAAAGGACAATCTTCTCAGGCGAGGTCAGTTGAAAGTAGATGGCGCGCTCTTCGGCGTTGAACTCCGGACGCTCATAGAGTGCTTCGATTTCATCAGGACTGAGAATTGCCAATCTTCTTGAGGCAGGTCGTGAGGACATTCGGTCACCTTATCGTCTTGGAAAGTACACCTTGTGAGACGCACCGAAACGATGTCTCATTTCATGTCTCATGCTATGCTTCTCACAGGGTCTAAAATGTTATGCTACTTGGAGTTCATTATGGCATTGATTGGCTACGCACGGGTCAGTTCGGTGGGGCAGAGCCTAGCGGCGCAGATCGACAAACTCAGCCACTGCGACAAAGTATTTGAGGAAAAGCAAAGCGCAACTTCCGGCCAGCGTCCGCGATTGGTTGCCTGCCTGGAATATATCCGCGAAGGTGATACATTGGTCATCACCCGGATGGACCGCCTTGCCCGCTCAACGCTCCATCTTTGCCAGATCGCCGATACCTTAGCGCGCAAAGGCGTTCAACTTCATGTCATTGACCAGAACATCGACACCAGTGATGCCACTGGCCGCTTACTATTCAATATGCTGGGCGCCATTGCCCAATTTGAGACTGAGATTCGGGCTGAACGTCAGATGGATGGTATTCACAAAGCCAAAGCCAGTGGGATTCAATTCGGGGCGAGACCGAAATTGACGGCTGACCAGATTGCTGATTTGCGCCAACGCCGTCTACAGGGAGACTTAGTTCGAGTTTTGATGCGCGATTACAACGTCTCAAAAGCGACTGTTTACCGCTACCTCAGTGACGATCTCCCCTTTGAAAATTGCTGACTATACCTTTTCGGGGGAATATGCAGAAAACCCCATATTCATCAGGTTAGGGGTACTCGTCAGACGCTATTTGGGGTTTACCAGATAGCTCATGTTAAGTGGGGTTTTCAAGACTTATTTCGTCTGTGTGTCTTAAATTTGATTAGAAAGGCGGCAGATTGCTGATCTTCTCTCGGCTGTATGACATACCCAAACAAATTTTATCGGTTCTTGTCGATTTTAGGCAGGTGGTTCGACAATGGACAAAACCAGAACACATTGCCACTGGTTTTATCGCCAATTTACCCAAAACTCGGACAGACCTTATCCTTGAGAATGCTTTGCTTCGCCAACAGCTTATGGTCCTTTGCCATTAAGTTAAACGACCACACTTGATCAATCAGGATCGTTTGATCTTGGTTTTACTTGCCCGCATGACCCCCTTCTGGAAGCAAACGCTGCTGATTGTCCAACCAGACACCTTGCTACGTTGGCTCGGGAGATGTTTCGTCTATTCTGGTGGTTCAAATCTCGTTCCCTGAGCCGTCTACCTAAAGTACTACCCGAAACCATTCAGTTGATTCAACAGATGGCACAAAATAATCGGTTATGGGGTGCAGAGCGTGTCCTATAACAAACTCTACCTGATACAATAGGCGGTTAGGATGACAAAACTTCTATAGGTCTTCAACGTGTTCTATGACGCATATCCGAGCATAGTTTTGGCAGAGTGAACTTGTGTTGAGTGGTCGTAAGGAAGGTAGAGTTCGATTTTATGAATGATCAAGAAGCCAGTTTAGAGGAGATGAAACCATCCTCGCTTGCTACAAACGGCCAAGCCCTTCCGGTTGGTACTGTTCCTCTCGTTGGGATTGGTGCATCAGCGGGCGGCTTAGAGGCGTTTGAAGCCTTTTTCACGCAGATGTCCCCGGTCAGTGGGATGGCTTTCGTCGTGATCCAGCATCTCGCCCCCGATTACGAAAGTATTCTGGCGACGCTGATCCAGCGCTACACGGAAATGCCGGTACAGCAGGTCAAAAACGATATGCAGATTGAACCGAATAACGTCTATGTTATTCCGCCGAATGCCATGCTGGTGGTTTTCAACGGAAAATTGCAACTGCTTCAACCCACCGAGGGTACCAAAATCCGATTACCGATTGATTATTTTTTTCGCTCCCTCGCGAACGAGGCGCACAATAGGGCCATTGGCATCATTCTATCGGGTACGGCCAGCGACGGTACGTTGGGGCTCAAAGCGATTAAGGAAGCCGGTGGGATGATCATGGTGCAAGACCCCACCTCGACCGTGTATGATGGGATGCCTCGCAGCGCGATTGCCACCGGCTTGGTCGATTATGTTCTGCCGGTGGTTGCTATGCCTGAACAGTTGCTCAGCTATCAGAAATTAGCCTTCGGTGCCAAAATAAACAGCGTTCCAGTTACAGCCCACATGAACCCAACCGCCCAATCCCTACAAAAGATTTTACAGATGATTCGCGCCCAAACCGGTCATGATTTTTCGCAGTACAAAGACAGCACTCTCCAGCGCCGCATTGAGCGCCTGATGGCGGTGAACCGCATCGAGATAATCGACGACTATGAGCGCTTTCTCCAAAATAATAGTATCGGCGTGGAAGCGCTCTTTCGTGATCTTTTGATTGG
>JACDGI010000881.1 GCA_013821665.1 Anaerolineae bacterium | reverse complement strand
GCGCCACTTCTTCGGCATATTTTTTCTGATCATTGTCAGGGACGCTGCCCTCAAGCGTGACCTCACCGTTTTTGACGGTGACAACAATCTCGGTAGCGTCGATATAAGTATGCTGCGTCAGATGGTCAGTTATTTCCTGATCAATACGGGCATCAGGATGTTCATAGCCGTCTAACCCAACACCAACACGATTGATCCGCACGCCGTCCGCATCAGTGACATTCGCTTCATCGACCGGAACCGGCATCACGGCGGGTATAAAGCCGCTTCCCGTATTATTGAGGGGTAGCGGTACAGCGACAACTGGCTCATCAAGCTTATCCGATTTTCGGTCGTCTCGGTTATCGTTCGCCATTTTGAAACTCCTTCGCATTGATTGGAACTATCTCCAACTTTAATCCTGAGTTGTAGCGAAGGCGTGGGCGAGTCAATCTGTTTTTAGAAGGCTAGTTGGTGGGGTCGGCACCCGCCAACTGGCTAATTAGTCATGATTGTTTTAGATGGAGGAGGGAGGAATCAGGTCAGGTATGGATTTGTTCAGGAATCGCACTAACACTCATTTACGCTGGTCGAGCTTTTCAATGGCGCGGATTTTGGCCTTACGCATCAATCGTTCTAAACGAACATATTCGTCGAGTTCGACACGTTCTTCAGGCGTAATCGTTTCTTCGCGATTGGCCTTGAGCAATGTGCTAATTCGTTCTTCTGTTGCAGCTGATAAATGCAGTTGACTCACTTGTTCAAAACCGTTGGTGTCGAAGTGATAAACTCTATAAACTCGTCATAAGCAGGCAAATAGGCAATCGCCATGCTTGCGTTTCTTACTCATACTTTCAAACGATTATAGTACGCTCCATACATGACTCCGGCGCTGGAATACTGCTAGACAAAATTGGTCATCGGCATTGAATCAATCATTTCGCCTTTAGTCTTTAAGGTGTTCGTAACAGTAAATATTTGAATCCACATAAGTAATCTTCATATATTCTGGATAAAAATCGGGGAGTTTACCGGAAGCAGCATACATATAACCGCGTGTTCCCGACGGTCCTTGGTTATATTTCTTTTGGACGGTTACAAAGAAATAAGGTGTATCACCGCCGAGAGGTTCGCCATCTGCTACATATTCCCTGCCACTCGCAGTTGAAAAGTGAATAATTGGAAATGAGGATTTTGATAATTCTGTCAACCAGTTTTGAGCTTCAGTTTTTATCGTTTGATACAACTCGTCACGCGGCGTACAAAAATCAGGACTGATATATCCATCGGTTTGGTTAAGCCACCAAACAAAAGTACCACTACAAACCAGAAAAGTGAAAAGCACCGAGCCTAAACATCCGAGAACGAACTTCTTTGGTGGCAACCAACTCATTGTCACATACCTTGAACTCACTTAGCACTGCGTCTTATACATATTATCCCTGCATTCTCCTTTGTTGGGCGTTCAATTGTGCTAATATCGGTCTATCACATAAATCCCATATGCGAAGAAGGGCGCGTGTTCTTTGACACGTCCATCGCTGAATTGCGCAAACGCTAAAGCATCATCCATTTTGTCAAAGAGATGATAGCGGTTGAGTTTATGTGCCCACTGACCTTTGAGGTCGCCATCTTCGGTTTGATAGCCGCAGTTCATCAGGCCGCTCAGGAGAAAATAATCCGAGACATCGTAGCCTAAAAATGTCCACTCTGGCGCAACATCAGGCGGCACGATTGGATACCAAGCGGCTACTTCTTCAGGGCTAACACATTGCGTAATGGCGATTGTCCAATAGCGCATCGGGCTCAATTCAGCCCGATGCTCAACCATAAAGGCTTGCATCTGTTTAAGGTTTTCCCATGTGTCGTGTCGTGGGCCAACCCAAGCCGGAAGGTCAATCCTCGCGCTGACTAACACCGGTTCCCAAACCCAAGTGGGAAGGTCAACCTTTACGTTGCGGAATACACGAAGCCAAACCATGTCATCAGTCGAGAGTGGTTTATCGAGATCAGTCCGCAGTAAATAAAGCGCTTGACGATCAGGTGTCCACATTTCCGCAAAATTCGACTGTATCTCTCGCACATCAAAACCGACCATCGCTTCTACGTACATATTTCCTAATCCACCAGCGCACCGGCTGAGATATTGATCTCTGTAGACGTAATCGTCCGCGCCAAATCAGAGGCGACGAAGGCTGCCACGTTGCCCACATCTTCCAAGGTGGCTGCTCGTTTGAGTAAGGTCTCGTTCGTAATTGACTCGGTGATTTCATCGCGCGGGGCAAAAGTGTCCGCAAGCGACTCCGGTATGCCGCCCGTTTTCAGTGTCACCACACGGATGCCATATTCGCCCAACTCAACCGCCCACTGACGGCGCAGCCCTTCGGTTGCGTCCAGCGAGATTTTGAAGCCACCCAAACCTGCAACCGTCTGCGGCCCGCCACCGCCGAACGTCAAAATCACGCCTGACTTCTGCTTCATCATATGGCGAGAGGCCGCGCGGGTCGTCAGGAATTGTGTACGCATAGTAATAGTGATGGGCTGAAGAAAATCATCCACTGAAATCTCATTCAGCGGCTGCTGCACATCTCCAACGCTGATCAAATTAAACGAAATGTCGATGTGTCCAGCTTGCTTGACCACTTCATCTACAAACGCATCGACCGCTTTTTCATCCAGCGCATCCAGCACTCTGGTTTCGACCTTGCCGCCCTTGGCACGGATCGCGTTGGCCGTCTTATCGAGCTTTTCCTGAGTGCGCCCTGCTAGATAAACGGTCGCGCCTTCCCGTGCAAAGCCAGCGGCAGCCGCACTACCAATGGACCCACCACCGCCATAAACCACTGCCACTTTGTTTTCAAGCATCATGACTGTTTGCCTTTCGCTGTCGGATTGTCCGTTCATTCGTTCATCATAACAAGAACAGCATACCCAATCTTGACCACAAAGTCCAGAACATTATTTCTAACAAGTGCGTAAAAAAAGAGGATGAGTTGATATTGCCCATCCTCTGTGTGTCTCAGTGTCTTTGAGACTTTGTGTTAAAGAATTAAAACGCCACTTATGGCATGGCATCCACCACAAAGCTGTCATA
>JACDGI010000880.1 GCA_013821665.1 Anaerolineae bacterium | reverse complement strand
CAACTGGGCAGCGCGGATTAGCCCGCGTTTATCGCGAGACAACTGCTCCTTAAGACTTCCGGATTGGTTGGCCGCAATACGGGTCAGGGCGATTTCTAATTCGTCCAGTGGATGTGCACCGGGCAGCAGGTCTATGATGAACCATTTCTCAGACCCCGGCAGATCTCCACGCCACAACGCAGGGATCAACCCGGCTTTCACGATACTGGACTTGCCGCTGCCACTGGGACCAACCACAGCCAAAAAGCGCTTAAACTCATGGCCTTCATCAAGCGCTTTAACAAGCTTGGCTGTTACCATCTCACGTCCGAAGAAATCCTGATTGTCAGCCGGCTGGAATGCACGTAACCCTTTATAGGGGTTCTCGGGTTGAAAATCTTCGGTTGAAACGGGTACGGCCGATACGGCCGCTGTCGATTTAGTCAACAGATTCAGCTCACGTGCCCTTACCATCGCCTGCACACGGCTCCGTACACCGAGCTTGGCATAAATCTGGTTGACATACCATTTAATGGTGCTTAGCGTCACCGTCAGCCGCTGGGCGATTTCTTTGTTAGAATTTCCATCAACAATCAGCTGAAGGATTTCCTGCTCACGTTGCGTCAGCAATTCGATGATGTTCACTGGCGCTGACTGTACAGCAATGGCTTGCCGGAAGTCGGCTGCAAAGGCTAAGACATCAGCGTAGCGATGCTCAGGGTTTTTGGCGGTTGCTTTTTGGATAACTTGGTTCACTTGCTCTGTCATCGCCGGATCAAGGATTGTGATGTTGGGGAGCGGATCATTGATATGCTTATACAGCCGTTCCACTGATGACAGGTTCTGGAAGGGATGTTCACCGGTCAGGACTTCATAGAAGGTCACGCCTAAGCTATAAATATCGGTACGGTGCGTGACAGCTTCGCTGCGCGCCTGTTCTGGAGAAATGTAATCCAATGAACCAACGATAGCATCCGCTTGGGTATTATTGACTGCTCCATTCAAATCTTTGGCGATACCAAAATCGGTCAGATAGGCATTCCCGTCTTCATCGAGCAAGATGTTCGCCGGTTTGATGTCACGGTGGATCACATGGTTGCGATGTGCTAAAGACAATGCATCCGCCATCTGATCAAGGAGCAGCGCAGCCGCACGCACATCAAAAGCACTCTTTTGGAGTGCGTCATGCAAATTGCCACCACGCAGCCAGCGCATAATCAGATACGCGCCCTCTGAATCGCGCCAATAGTCATATAACGGCGTGATGTGAGGATGCTCAAGCCGGGCAACGATCTGAGCTTCAGTCTCGAAGCGGCGGATAAAATCGGGTTGATTGGCCAGTCTTGGCAGAATTATTTTTACAGCGACTTCCCGACCAACTGTACTTTGATAAGCCCTGTAGACGGCTCCGAAGCCCCCTGCGCCGATACGTTCATGCAATTCGTAGCCCTTAAGGCTTAAGGGTGCATTTATTTCCACCATGACTCATCCCTTGTGTATATTGATGTTTGCATTATAGGGTTGATTGAGTGATTGATGAAAAAACTCCGAACCTTTTCCCACCCCCTAATGATCTTGGTGTATCGAACGAATATGAGCTGAGATACAAGCTCGATAAATAATATGCTTTTTGCTTGTCAACTTGAACATTATTTGGGCAGGGGCATCAACGGTCTTATCCCGAGTAGCAGACGGACACACAAACTGTCAGATGATTTCAGTCCGTCCGAAAGCACAATGACTGCAATAGCCTAATGCAGTATATGGTCGCTAAGGGTTGGAGGATGCTTCAATGTATAACGTTGTCAAAACACTTGAAACAGTTGCTGCCAGATTTAAGGAGGAATATTTGACTACCATTTCCCTGTCAAGGAGTGAAATGTGGTTAAATGTATTTTGAAATACAGTACAATATAATTGTTACGAACGGGTCGCCGTACCTATCCTAGATATTTCAGAATAGAGTTTGCTTTTGACAGAGTAAAATACCAGACACAACCACGTCCATTAGACCCTCCAAGAGCGGAACTTAAAGCACAAGTCATTGAACTTCGTTTAAAAGGGTGGAGCTTTCCAACTATTGCAAGACACTTAGATATCAGTGTCGGAACTGCGTGGAATTTGACTAAGAATAAAGCTTAATAGCTTACGATTTTGCGCAGTATTTATTTTGAAACAACTTGATGGTTTTATAATGGATTTATTCTCTCTAGACTTTCAATTTTGTCCATCGTGCTTTGACGATAGATATACATGATATGCGAGTGTTCGAAGCGTGCAATCCGTTGAGCTTAGTCTCGAAACTGCGAATGAAATTTGGATAATCAGAGAAGTGGGGCAGGATAATCTTGACAGCAGCTTCACGGTTAATGGTGGATTGTTGTGCCTTGAGGACTGCACCAAAACTACCCATACCAAGCCACTCACGGAGTTCGTCCCTTTTGATCTGTTGCCGACTCAGGTTATTCATATACTACTTCGGTGTTTTCGCAGCCGACAAATTGCAATTATAGGGGTTTATGGGCCTGTCCAAAGATCCCACTCCTTTATATACCGTTGTAGTTAGTGAGTACTTGAACTTCCGCATCCAAATATTTATTGAGCAGCGTATATGGAACCCTTGCGTATTGCAACCATTCATAAAGATAGAGTCATAATTTCGCCAATTGAGCTGCAACTAAAACGTTTAGTGCTTTGATGTCAGTTTGTAATGAGATATGACTTGACGATGCTAAAGCCAACTCTGCGTGACGAGATATGATTTGTTGCTGATAATTCTGGGCTCGTTGGAGGGATTGGGGGGTAGATGCTGGGTATTGCAAAACAAAATCGAGTATTTCAATCGAACGTTGCATCTCTTTACTCTCATAAAATAGCATCGCAACCTCTACAAGATTGTCGGCCATTAACCAAGTGAGTCTTGTACTAGCGAGTATTTGTATAGCTTCAAGGTGATGATCGGTTGCTTCTTGCAGATACCCACATCGGCGCATGACACGACCCAGATTAACATGGGCAAGTGCAATACCCCATGTGTCTTGCATTTGTTTGAATTTTGCATGACTCTCCAAGAAGAGGTCGAATGCCCCATTTGGG
>JACDGI010000879.1 GCA_013821665.1 Anaerolineae bacterium | reverse complement strand
TGCCGGAGGATAAACCCTCCGGCAAGATGAATAAAGCCCCGTAAACGGGACTCAAAAACCGTTTAATAACCCATTGGACAAAGCGTAAACTATGCCATTTTCGTCTGAATTCATGGATACCCCACCCCAACCTTCCCCGTAGTAACAGGGAGGGGCTTTAAAGGCTTTTAGAGATCAACCGGACTGTTCTGATTGGCGAAAGTAAATCTTCACCATTTAGTACGAATCAAAAGGGCACACAGCCGTGCGCCCCTACGAAAATCTCATTTAAGACGTGATTAGTTTTCAGTCTCTTCGCTCAATGAGGGAGGAGCATAGTCACCCAGTTTATGTGCCACGACTTTAGACTCCTGATTTAAACTCATTAGCCATTCGGCCATCGAGGCTACCGCCTTTTGCAAGCCGGGGGTGGAACGTGGATAGCCCATCGTACCGACCTTGAGCGTGTATTCGTTTGGGGTGTCGTGCGGCGCAATGACTAATGAAATATGCTGATCAAGCGTGGACTCGTGAATATAGACTTCAAACAGCAGCACTTTACGTCCACGATAGCCGTGTAACATCCGAACGACAATATCGCCAAACTTACGCTCGGTGCCTTCAATAGCCTCAAAGCGTTCTAATATTTCATCAGGAGTCAGCGGCGTATTAAATACAACATGGGTCATTTCGATCTCCCTGCCGACAGGTACGTCCGGCGCGGCTTGCTGATTACGGCGGTAGGCAAAATAATAACAGGCACGACCATCTTGCAGCGCCCGCCCTTCGTATTTGGTGACCACTCGCCCCGGCATTTCATTGGCCCAATCAGCCGGTAAGGTGTTATCCAACCCAGATGTTTCGCGCAGGAGTTCGGCGCTCATCTCGGCATATTCGATAATATCCGTCGCCAGATAGAGCATCGCGTTGGGTTGCAAGCGGCTGACCAGCACATCCAAGGTGTCACGCTGAATCAAACGCCGATGACCGTGACGCTTCTTAAACCACGGATCAGGGAAATTAATATGAACTTCGCTGAGGCTGCCGGGAACAAACAGATGATGCAGCGCGGTTTCGGCCATTGATTGGACGACGCGAACGTTGGTCAAATGCTTGCGGACAATCGCGCGTTCGGCGGAATCCAAGCACTGGTTGGCGATCTCCAAGCCGATGACATTGGCATCCGGTTTGGTACGCGCTAAATGTTGGAGAAATTGGCCGTAGCCGAAGCCAATCTCCAAGACAAGGGGTCGAACAGCGCCAAATAGCGCCGTCCAATCGGTCGGCCAAGGCAGCCGTGAACTGCTCAGTTTTTGCATCATGGGTCTTTATATGTGGGAAAAAGCGGAGGAGGTGGGATTTGAACCCACGAAGGTGTTACCCTTACCCGCGTTCCAGGCGAGCGCCTTAGGCCACTAGGCTACCCCTCCTAAAATGATCGAGAGACATTATAGCAGTAAGAAAAGGGTTTAACCAGACAGTTTTCGCAGCAGTTTCGGGCCTGCTTTGGCAGCCGTGGCAGGACGCGACAACTTCTCCAAAAAGGTGGTGATTTGCCAGCTAAATACATCCGATGTTTCTAACTGCGGCATGTGCCCACAATCGGTGATCTCGGTCAAGACAGCGCCGGGAATACTGGCTTTGATGGCTTCACGATCTCCCGGTGGTGTAAAGGTATCTTCAACGCCCCACAGGATCAGCGTCGGCACTAAGGGTGTGCGTTCAGACGGAATACCGCTGCTGACCAACATTTGCAACATGCGGCTAAAAGGACGCGAGGCATTCTTAGCCGTGATATAGAAGTCATCCGTCAAAACAGTTTTGATGTGGATGAGGCGCTGCAAGGCTGCGGGGTTGGTCATCATCTTGCCAAATTGGGCGAATATGATGGTGGATAAAACGGGTATACGATCAACGATTTTGAAGAAGGCGGGCAACTCCGGTACACCGCCGCCGTTGATCAGAATGACAGCCGGAGCGTACTTGGGGTTAGCCGCCGCGAACAAGCGCACAATCATGGCTCCGAAGGCATTGCCAACCAAAACCACTTGCTCAAGTTGGTGAGCGTCAATAAAGGATTTAATCCAATGCAGCAAAACATCCGTCCGGTTCACAGGCAGCGGTTGGCTGCTACCAAAACCGGGCAAATCCGGCGCGAGAACATGAAATGATTCCGCTAAAATGGGTAAAACAGGTGCCCAATGCAGTTGTGCATCGCCAACGCCGCCGTGAATAAGCAGTAGGCTGCGCGTCTGACCTGCACCGTCTTCCCAATAATGTACATTTAAGCCATCAATAAGAATATTTTTTTCGGCTGTTGTCATCCGGCAATCCCATCTGCACTATTAATAAATCCATGTTGAATGAGCCACATTTCAAGCTGTTCGATATTCGCCTCAGTAATCATGGTGCCACGATTGATACCACGCGGACTCATACCGGCTGCTAAAGGAGTCGGCATCTGGTAGGGTAAAATTTCACCGGCCTCGGCCACGATCAATGTCGGGACGGAAAGGAAGCCTGTCCATTCCAACACACGCCGCCGTGCATCCATATCTTTATCAATAAAAATTTCGTGGTAACTGAGCGCATGGTCGTCTAATACACGCTTTGCTACGGTAATAAAGGGGCAGCCCGTTGTCCGCGAATACATGACCAATTGTTTTGTCATCAAATCTATCCTGTTGGTGTAAGACTTGCTTCGAGAGTTGGCAGCGATTGATCATTCGGTTCGAGGAAGCATAAGATACCGTCTGTGATGCCCTTCGCCATTTCGTCCTGCTTATTGGTGAGTATGTCCCGATCTGCCAGCAGAAATCCCAATTCAAGGATTGCAGCCGGTGTCATTTGCTGAATTTCACGGAAACTATGATAGTCGCTCATATCCTGTGTGACACCCGGACGGTGATCCAAACCGGTTGCCTGTCCATAATAACGGGCGATACAATCGACTAAGCCATCATCCTGCCCCAAGCCACTGCGTGCGGCTGCCCGTGCAATCAGATAGCCTGTGACTTTTTCACCAAAGTTTTTGCAGGTGTTGGCGTGAATTGAAACGAGCGCGGCTGCTTGATAACCTTGCAACCGGGGATCAAACTCGTC
>JACDGI010000112.1:6511-14709 GCA_013821665.1 Anaerolineae bacterium | reverse complement strand
GTATCGGCCAGACCTTTACGCGCACCATGTGTCGAGATGAAGTATTCCAGTGCGTTCAGACCTTCGCGGAAGTGGCTGCGAATTGGCAGGTCGATGATACGCCCTGACGGATCAGCCATCAAACCACGCATACCGGCTAGCTGGGTGATTGGGCCGAAACCGCCCTTGGTCGAACCCGAAATAGCCATAATCGCAATTGGTCCGTACGGATCCAACGCCTGACGAATCATATCTTGTAGACGATCTTTGGCACGAGTCCATTCGTCAATCGTAATCTGGTAACGTTCTTCTTCCGTCAACAAACCACGGCGGAAGTCACGTTCTGCACGGTCAACCACACCTTCGGCCTGTGCCAGCACATCCTTACGTTCTTCTGGGATGGTCAGGTCAGACACTGCGATGGTGGTGCCGGAGATCGTCGCGTAATGGAAGCCTAAGTTCTTGATCGCATCAACGATGTCAGTCGTGCGTTCTGCACCGACCTGCTGGTACGACTTGGCGACCAAATCTTGGAGCTGCTTCTTACCCATCGTGTCTTGGACGAAGCGCATCTCATCCGGCAAAATCCGGTTGAAGATGCATCGACCAATAGTCGTGGGTTCAGGATCAATCTGTGGCGAACGGTCATCAAAGTAATTACCGAGCAAGATGGGCGTATGCAGTTCAACCAAACCGAGGTTGTACAGATATTCCATCTCGTCCATGTCAACTACCTTGCGGCGTTCGCTCAAGTTGGTGACAACCAGCTTTTCGGTGGCTTCCTTGTTCTTCTTGATACGCTTGCGATAATCATGAATGTTATCAACAATCGCTTCAACTTCGCCTTCCAACACCGCACGGATAGCGCGGTCTGCGGCCTTCTCCGTAACCTTCGTACGACCATTGTCATCGGTCTCGGTCACATCATTGAAAACCTGAATGCCCGGAGTCAGATGATTTTGTGTGTAATAGTAACCCGGTGAACGGAACGCCACACCGACTTTAACTGATCCATCCAGATTGCTGAATAGCGGGAACTTCGCAGCATTTTCCTTCAGGCTGATAATTTCGACAGTCGGATCCATCGTCAGGTAATAGTTACCCAACACCATGTCTTTCGACGGACCGACGATTGGTTGACCGTCTGCTGGTTTGAGTAGGTTGCGCGTGCTGAGCATCAGTTCACGGGCTTCTGTAACAGCCTTATCGCTCAGAGGCACATGGACTGCCATCTGATCGCCGTCAAAGTCTGCGTTGAATGCCGAGCAGACCAACGGATGAATTTGGATCGCTTTACCTTCGACCAATTGCGGCTCAAATGCCTGAATACCGAGGCGATGCAGGGTAGGGGCACGGTTGAGCAGAACTGGACGTTCCTTGATGACTTCTTCCAGCACTTCCCAAACTTCTGGCTTCTCACGTTCGATGATGCGCTTGGCACCCTTCACGTTGCTGGCATAGTTGTAGCGTACCAAACGGCTGATAACGAAGGGACGGTAAAGTTCCAACGCCATCGTCTTTGGCAAACCGCATTGATGCAGCTTGAGCTTCGGCCCGATAACAATGACCGAACGGCCAGAGTAATCGACGCGCTTACCCAGCAGGTTGCGGCGGAAGCGACCCTTCTTACCCTTTAGCATATCGCTCAAGGATTTCAGTTCGCGGCGACCACGGCGGCTCAATGCCTTACCACGCTGGCTGTTGTCAACTAAGCTGTCAACCGCTTCCTGCAACATACGCTTTTCGTTGCGCACGATAACATCCGGCGCACCCAGTTCCAACAAGTGCTTCAGACGGTTGTTACGGTTGATAACACGGCGGTAAAGGTCGTTTAAATCGCTCGTGGCGAAACGTCCACCATCCAACTGCACCATCGGGCGCAGGTCTGGCGGAATAACCGGTAGCACGGTCAAAATCATCCATTCAGGACGGTTATCACTCTTACGCAGGCTTTCGACCACGCGCAGACGCTTAGTAGCTTTTTTCTTGCGCTGCTTGGAACGGGTGGTGCGGACTTCATGCCACAGCTCAACCGCCAGCTTATCCATATTCATGCCCTGAAGAATCTCATAAAAGGCTTCCGCGCCCATGTCGGCATGGAAAACCTGTCCATAACGGCTCTTCAGTTCACGGTAACGAGTTTCGGGCAGGAATTGCAGAACGCGCAAATCTTGCAGTTCGTGGCGTGCCTTTTCAGCAGCCTGACGTACTGCTGTCATGCGACCTTCTAATTCGGTGCGTTGCTCGTCCATCGACTTAGCAGCATCACCGGAAATCGAGTCGGCTTCAACATCAAGCTTGCCCAACTCGGTCTGACGCATATCTTCAATTTCGGACTGAATATCGCTCAGGTAGGCATTGGTTGCCGTCTGAATGCGCGAAATATGGTCATTGGTGATCTGCTCACCCTTAGCGGCAATAACCGTATTTGCGGTTGCGAAATCGATGTCCGAAGCAGCAGTCTGACCAACCATCGACTCGATGCGTGTCTGCACGCTTTGTGCTTCCTGCATCACTTTGTCGCTCAAACGGCTCAGTTCATTATCGAAATGGTCGTGGATACCCTTCACACGGTCTTCAAATTGACCGAGTTGTGAATCACGTTGGGTACGAACGGTTTCCATTTGCTCTTCAATATCGCCACCCAACAGCGTTTCTTTTTGGGCGAGTTCCTTCTCGATACGTCCCAGAGCCTTTTGACGGGCTTCTTCATCAACACGGGTAATCACGTATTGCGCGAAGTACAGCACGCGGTCAAGGTTGCGGCGGCTGATGTCCAGCAGCAAACCCAAATAGCTGGGTACACGGCGGGTATACCAAACATGGGCGACTGGTGCTGCCAGTTCGATGTGGCCCATGCGCTCACGGCGAACCGAGGCGCGCGTCACTTCTACGCCGCACTTATCGCACACAATACCGCGATAACGGACGTTCTTATACTTGCCGCAGTAACACTGCCAATCCTTTGTGGGGCCAAAAATGGCTTCACAGAACAGGCCGTCTTTCTCTGGGCGCAGTCTCCGATAGTTGATCGTCTCTGGCTTTGTAACTTCGCCATAAGACCATGAACGAATCTGATCGGGTGAAGCGAGGCTAATTCTTAGGGCGCTGAAATCCTTTGCTTCCAAGGGGTCTACTCCTCTGCGCTAAACCAATAAGGTTATGGGTGAGTCTGTACAAACTAAGAGAACGAGGAATTGCATAACTGACCGACAACGAAACAGCGAATTGAAATGCTTCCCTTCGCTGTTCAAAATGTGCTATATGTTTCCGACACCATTCGTAAAGAACGATTATACGAAGTTTGGCCTATGATGTCAAGCATTTCGACTACTTTGAATTATGAGAAGTTTATTCATTGTCTCATGACGATATTTCAGCCTCAGTCTTCTCGTTTGGCGTACTCAAAATGCGAATATCATACGGCGAAAGCGTCATCGAGTGCCTAATTTGTGATTGCGACAATGCATCCACAAAAGAAGTGTCACCGAGTTCAACTTGTTTTGATTCCTCAGTGAAGTTCATCAGGAACACAAATCGCTGCTGATCACTTTCGCGCACTTGTGCTGTTACACCAGTCGGCAAAGGATTTTGTATCGCACGGGCAATGTTTTCAGATCGAATAATCGCTCCGTAAAATTCCCGAAGCAGTGCATCATCGGTTCGTGCGGCCAAAAAGTAAGCTTTGCCTTTACCGTATGAGTTAACTGTTATGGCCGGGTAACCCGTGTAGAATTCAGAGTCATAGGTTGCAACCGTCGTCGCTGTTTCAAGGTCGATAAGTTCAGCATATTGACGGAAATGATATGAACCACCCAATTGCAGCGCATTTCCTTCACAAAACGTGATGTCCCCTTGCTGCTGGTCCGTTAGCGCATCAATTTCTTCCGAGTAAATACCCAGCGTGCGTCGTAATGCAGGTGGATAGCCATTCAGAAAACATAAGTCGCTGTCATCGACCATGCCGGATAAATAAGTGGTCACGAACACGCCGCCGGCTTGGACGAAGGCTTCAATACGCTCTGCCAATCCGTCTTGCATCAGGTAAAGCATCGGCGCGATGACGATTTTATAGCCCGTCAAATCAGCATGACCATTAATCACATCAACGGTCACGCCTTCCTGCCAGAAATTCGCGTAATGTGCGTAACACGTTTTCTGATAATCTTTACCAACACTACGCGGGATTTGAGCGTTGTTGAGCGCCCAGCCGTTTTCAAAATCGTACAACATCGCAACTGAACCATGGTTCGTAGTCGATACAACTTCCTCATACGCTGGCCTTGAGCATTAACGCGCCGTGTTTCGGGATATTTTTTTGAGAGCCAAATTGGTGGTGAGGCGCTTGGGATGCCTAACATCGCTCCGATTTTGTTCTCAGACAATTCATCCATCAGACGGTCGAACCATGAGAAGTCATAACGACCTTCTTCCGGTTCGAGCAGCACCCACGCGAACATCCCCACGCTCATCACATTACAGTGCGCCGCTTTCATCAGCCGGAAATCATCGACTAGAATTTCAGGCATATCCAGCCATTGCTCATAAGCGTAATCGGCACCATGTAGGAGCTTTTGAAATGGCTTCTCTAATCTTGGGTTGTCCAAAAAATATTCATCTTTCAAAGGGATCAAATTTTTAACGGCCTACGATGGTTTTTGAATAGTTGTTGCCGCTCAATTAAGGTGGTGATCGCAAAGTCAGTGATACTTAAATTTCTAAATGTCCCATTGTAGGGGCGGAACATGTTCCGCCCGCCTAATCGATCACATACTACGTGACCACTATTTCATTTAAACCAATTTCTAACGGCTTATAAATTGACAAATTTGGAACGCTTGTGCTATGATATAAATGGGTAAAATGGATGTAATTAAATCCATGATGGATGATCAAATGATGTTACTTTTTCCGGATTTCTCTGCATTTACGTTGTGTCTCGGTGGTTAACCGTATTTGCCTTTGAATTCATCATGCAATTGACCACTTGTAACTGGTGTCACTTCGGCAATTGTCTCCCATAAACCCGCTGCGGCGACAGTGCCAAATGTGCGGCGGCGGCACTAAGGGAGCCTTCCGCTGCACTGGCGGCATCAGCCGAGCCAACCGCCTGTCAGTTGTGTCATTTCGGTGGCACCAGCCGAGCGCTCCGCCAGTCATTTCAGCGGGAAATATGCAAAATATGCAATTATGCTGCATTTTCTGCATTTGGCTTAGTCTTTATACTTGCAGCTTGCTTCTTGTAACTTCAAACTTTCTCAGCCTGAATACGTGTTACCCGTAACCTCAGATAAGCATCCATAAATTCGTTCAGTCGCCCATCCAATACCGCTCCAGTATTACCCGTTTCATAATCCGTCCGGTGATCCTTCACCATCTGGTACGGATGCAATACATAAGACCGGATTTGGTTGCCCCAACCGGCATCTATATTTTCACCCTTTAATGTAGCCAGTTGCGCCTCTTGTTTCTGACGCTCCAACTCGAACAGTCTTACCTTCAAGATTTGCATAGCGCGTTCACGGTTTTGCTTCTGACTGCGCTCGTTCTGGCACTGCACCACAATCCCGGATGGTATATGGGTAATCCGAACGGCCGTATCGTTCTTCTGGACGTTCTGACCACCTGCACCACCGGCCTTGTAAGTTTCGATTTTGATGTCTTTTTCATTGACCTGAATATCAATCTCGCCTTGAATATCCGGCCAAAGTTCGACCTTCGCAAATGACGTGTGTCTGCGGTTAGCTGCGTCAAAAGGGCTTAATCGCACCAGCCGGTGAACCCCTAGTTCGCTCTGCAAATAGCCATAAGCATATTCACCACGCACGCTCATCATCATACTCTTGATGCCTGCTTCTTCACCTTTAGTGAGATCAAGAATTTCGGTTTTATAACCGTTTTGCTCCGCCCATCGGGTGTACATGCGCACGAGCATTTCAGCCCAATCCTGGGCTTCCGTGCCACCCGCTCCGGCATGAAGCGCGAAAATCGCATTCTCGTTATCATATGGTTCCGAGAGAAGCGCTCGAAACTCCATTTTATCGACGAGTGTTATCAGGGAATTAACTTCTGTGGTCAGATCTTCCAGAAGGGTAGGGTCATCAATTTGTGCCAGCTCAATCGCATCGTTGATGCGGTTCGCCACGCCTTGCCAACGATCAATCTCTGACTTGAGTTTGGCGAGTTCCTGCATAATTTTCTGGGCATTATCAGGGTTGCTCCAGAAGTCAGGCTCAGTTGATTTATCTTCTAATTCAGCGGCTTGCTGAGCCTTAGTATTAAGATCGAGGCGCTCCATAAGCCCATCAATCCGTTCCTTCATTTGCTTCAACAGGCTGATTAAATGATCCATGTAGTCTTTACCAAATCCTCCTCAACACGCAAATCGTTTCGCATAGTAGGGAAGGGTCTTTGACCATTCCGCTTTAAATTTTTGATTAGCCGTATCGCCTAATTCTCGTCAAACAGGCTGTTAATGAAGTTGTCAGGGTCAAAGAAAACCATGTTGGTAACGCCTTCACCCAACCCAATATAGTGTACGGGTAATTTCAAATCGTTAAAGACCGAAAATATCATCCCGCCCTTTGCCGTGCCATCCAATTTGGTGACAATAATACCCGTCACATCCACCAGTTCTTGGAATTTCTTGGCTTGTTCCAAGGCATTTTGTCCGGTTGTACCGTCTAAAACCAACCAAACTTCATGCGGCGCATCCGGCACAACTTTGGCCGAAGTCGCTTTAATTTTCGCCAATTCTTCCATCAAATTGAAGTTGTTATGCAAACGTCCTGCCGTATCCACGATCAAGATGTCACATCCTCGTGCCTTGGCTGCGGATGTGGCATCAAAGACAACGGCTGCTGGATCAGAACCCGGTTTGTTGGCGATCACTGGAACACCGATTCGTTCGCCCCATGTTTGGAGCTGCTCAATCGCTGCTGCACGGAAAGTGTCGCCTGCCGCCAGCATCACCTTACGCCCATTGTTATTCAAACGGTTCGCGATTTTAGCGATAGAGGTTGTTTTGCCTGACCCATTAACCCCTACAACCAGAATAATCGAGAGGGGTCGTCCGCTGATGTTCATCGGGGGAGGGTCAGTTAAAAGAGAACGCAAAACTTCCTTCAGTGCCTTGTTAATTTGGTCGCTGCGAGTGATGCCTTCTTTTTTGACCTTTGCTTGTAATTCACTCAATACTCGCTGAGTCGTCGGTACGCCCATATCAGCTTGAATCAGTAATGCCTCGACATCGTCCCACGTCTCCTCAGTAATCTCGGAGTTACCGAGCATCTGTGAAATGCGCCCGAAGAATGATTGTCGTGTTTTTGAAAGTCCATTACGGAAGATGCCCACAGAGATGGATTCTCCTGTACAATCGGCGAAAGTTATACTTGTTTATGACGAGTCACAACCTTTAAAGTATACAACACGCGTCGCCATATTTGAAGTCTAAGGGAAACAGATGACTGATAACCCCTATCTCACGCATCTAGATGAAAAAGGCGTTGCCCGTATGGTCGATGTTGGCGCAAAGCCCGATACCGAACGGGTGGCTGTCGCCGCTGGCACGGTTTATATGAAGCCAGCCACCTTAGCTCTTATTCAGCAGGGCGCACTCAAAAAAGGCGATGTGCTTTCCGTCGCCCGTATTGCCGGTATTATGGCCGCCAAAAAAACATCTGAACTTATCCCACTTTGTCACCCGGTTGCTTTGACTCATTTGGATGTTGATCTAACGTTGGACTCCGCAGCCAACGCGGTTCGGATTGTTGCCAGCGCTCGCACCACCGGTAAAACGGGGGTTGAGATGGAAGCGCTAACCGCTGTGAGTGTAGCTGCGCTAACCGTCTATGATATGGCGAAAGCTGTTGATCGTGAAATGCGTCTAGGTGATATTCGCTTACTCGAAAAGCATGGTGGTCAACATGGTGACTATATATCTGAGGATAAATAATGCAAGTTCGTATTTTGCTTTTTGCAACCCTTAAAGATTTGGCAGGTCGTAATCGCCTCGCATTAACCTTACCACTGGAAAGCGCGACCGTAACCAATGTACGTCAGGCGCTTGTTGCCGAATATCCGTCGATGAAAGCCAATGTCGACGCGGCTATCGCTGCCGTAAACGAAGAATATGCCTTCCCGCAGGATGCCGTCCATGATGGCGATGAAGTGGCATTCTTCCCACCCGTCAGTGGTGGCAGTGGAGAGTTCCCTGAAAT
>JACDGI010000112.1:0-6501 GCA_013821665.1 Anaerolineae bacterium | reverse complement strand
CTCGCTCCTGAGCCTGTAAATACTGACGAACTGATTGCTGCTATTACCATTCCTGCCACTGGAGCAGTCTGTATCTTCAGCGGCATGGTACGCGGCGAAACCGATCGAGAAGGTGACTCCCATCAAACCCAGAATCTCGAATATGAAGCCTATGAACCAATGGCAGTTGCTAAAATGCGTCAGGTCGCTGCCGAAATTCGGGAACAATGGCCTTTGGTGCAGGGTATTGCCATTGTCCAGCGCGTAGGTAAATTAGAAATCGGCCAAAATACCATTTTGATCGCCTGTTCGTCTGGTCATCGCGATCAGGGTTGCTTTGAAGCCGCCCGCTATGGTATTGATCGTCTCAAAGAAATTGTCCCTGTTTGGAAAAAAGAGATACGCTCCGATGGTCAGTCCTGGGTTGAAGGTCACTACATGCCCACGCCTGATGACCGCTCATAAAAATGCTTAGGGCGGCAATTCCGTTACCAATCGATTAAAATTCGGTTCTATTTGCTATACAGTATTATGTTTGGGTGAGGAGTGGATAATGTCGCGTCGCGTTGTCGTAACGGGAATGGGCATGGTTACGCCCTTGGGTTTAGATGTCGAGTCGACTTGGTCGGCTATTAAGGCCGGTAAAAGTGGTATTGCGCCGATTACCTTGTTTGATGCTAGCGATTATCTAGTGAAAATCGCTGCCGAAGTCAAAGGTTTCAATGCTGCAAAGTACATGCCTGCTAAGGAAGTACGCCGCCGTGATCGCTATCAACATTTTGTTGTGGCGGCTGGCAAACAAGCAGTTGAAAATTCAGGTATTCAACTAACGGATGCTAATCGTCATCGTGTCGGTACCATCATCGGCTCATCGGTCGGTGGGGTAGGGGCGTACTGGGAACAGGCACAAATACTCATCGAAACTGATGACCCTCGCCGTATTTCGCCGTTTGGCATTCCCATGTTGATGGTCAATGGCGGCAGTGATTTGATCAGTATTGAATACGGCACTACCGGTACATCGGCCACACCGATTTCGGCCTGTGCTACAGGTGCGGATTGCATCGGTATGGCCTTTGATCTTATCCGTGCTGGTCGCTTGGATGCTGCCTTTGCCGGATGCGGCGATGCCCCGATTATTCCAATTGGTATCGCGGCCTTTGATCGTGTTGGAGCTTGTTCGCGGGAAAATGATGATCCTGAACATGCTATCCGACCGTTTGATAAAACCCGCCCCGGCCTTGTCTTTAGCGAAGGAGCGGGTGTGTTGGTGCTAGAAGAATTGGAGTTTGCAAAGGCTCGTGGTGCAAACATCTTGGCAGAATTAGTTGGTTACGCCTCAACGTCGGATGCCTTTCATGTGACTGCCCCGCAGCCCGACGGTATAGGTGCCAGCGCCGCTATCCAACAAGCACTTGATGATGCGCACCTCAATCCAACCGATGTCGATTACATCAATGCACACGGCACAGGTACATCATTGAATGACGCGATGGAAACCAAAGCGGTTAAACGTGTTTTTGGCGAACATGCTTATAAAGTCCCTATGAGTTCGACCAAAAGCATGACAGGTCATGGTATGGGTGCAACAGCAGCCCTTGAAGCCGTTTTTGCTGTCCTCGCCATCCGCGATGATGTGGCACCACCCACTATCAACCTGAATGAACCCGACCCTGAATGCGACCTCGACTATGTGCCGAACGTCGCGCGGCAAATGCCAATTTCGCGTGTTATGAGCAATTCCTTTGGCTTTGGTGGTCATAACGTGTCGCTGATTTTCAGCGCTTTTGATAAATAATTCTGTACATCGGAGCAAGATTACCAGCAATGGCAACTACATCTCGCATAAAGGGTATTGATCTCAAATTTCAGAATTCGTTGTTGCTCACGCAAGCATTGACGCATCGTTCCTATATCAACGAACATGGTGCGACTGATATGGGCGACAATGAACGTTTAGAGTTTCTAGGCGACGCAGTGCTTGATTTTCTTGTAGGCGATATGCTTTATCAGCGTTATGCCGATTTGCCTGAAGGTGATCTCACCCGCTTAAGAGCCGCACTTGTCCGCACCGAATCACTGGCATCCTTAGCCCAACAAATGGGCTTAGGCGAAGCCTTACGCATGGGCAAAGGTGAAGAGACAACGGGTGGGCGTGAACGGCAGACCAATTTGTGTGCTGTTTTTGAGGCTGTAGTCGGGGCGCTTTATCTCGATCAAGGGCTTCCGGCGGTGCAGGAATTTGTTATTCCGCAGCTTAATCCCATGCTTGAACAAATTATCACTGCGGCTTTAGATCGCGATGCCCGCAGTACCTTACAAGAATGGAGTCAGGCTGAACTCAATCTGACTCCCATTTATCGTACGGTTTCCGCCTCTGGCCCTGATCATCAGAAAGAATTCTTGGTCGAAGTCCTCATTGGTAAGGTGGTGGCTGGGCAAGGAATTGGACGCAGCAAACAGGCTGGCGCACAGGCGGCTGCTCGTTCCGCTCTCGAAAACATTAACAGCAACAATTCCCCACTTAAAGCTTGAAGGGGCTATTGTGCCCCTTTGATAAATGTCTCAATAACAGCCATCCGGTGGTCTGAGGCGTTCGTGTTCACTGTATTTGCGCCAACCGGCACCAGTGAGCGCTTCCATAGCCACAGATAATCGAACTGCACCTTTGGGTATCCGGTGCGCCAAAGGGTGGCTGAAAGTTCCTGCGGCAAACCTGTCCCTGCAAACGGATCAAGGAAACCGGCACTTCGCATTTGATCCCCAATGGGTGAATCGGGAATATTGTTGAAAGTTCCACCGACAAGCAGTCGACCATTTTTGTCATTTGAATAAGTGGTACTCAGCAGTCCGAATATTTCATTAAGCTGTCGTTGTTGGTCCTGTTGTTGTTGATCAACACTTCGAGCTTCACTGGCTTCTAATAAATATTCCAGCCGCGTGTTATAAAGCGTGATAACCCCTTCATCCGGTCGGATTTGTACACGCTGTAATCCCGTTTGGCTGCCACTACTGGTTAGTAATACACCTTCGTCGTCAACGATTTCAACTCTTGATAAGACTGCTAAGCCTTGTAGTCCCTCATTTGTTGGGAAGAATCGCGCCCCCATCCCCAAACGTCGTGCCAGCCACAAGACTTCATCAACTCCAAAACTCGTCAGTCGTCCGGTTTCGACCTGTTGCAGCAGCACCACATCCGCGCCGCTTTGTTGAATTGTTCGCGCGATGCCATCCATATCGAAGTAGAAAAATTCGTTAAATCCTGCATGAATATTGTACGTGCCAATCCGAATGCTATTGAGTGGCGTTTGCGGAGTATCACGTTTTCCTTGAATTATTGGCGGACGGACGGCTGCCGCCACACCGACACTGACACCAACCGCCAGCACCAAGCCGAAGAAGGAGGCCAATCGTGTTCCACCCGTCCAAGGAATGCGTCGCCGCGTTTGTACCATCGGCAGTGCTGCCAGAAAGATGCCGAGTAGCAGCACGCCCAACCCGAATCCTCTGAATGCACGCAAGAAAGGCGGCACATAAGGATTCAAGAACGCCAAATCGGCGGGCATATTCTGGACATAACCATAGTCGTAAGTGAAGTTATCGGCTGACACCAACAGCAAGAAAACAAGAACCGCCAGCACTAACCACAAGCCCGTAAATTGCCGTTCTTTCTCGCTATGAGGGCGCACCAACCACCACCACAATAAACTCGCTGTGAACTGGGCAATAACTAGCGCTATGCCCGCGATAATCCCCTGGAAACGCGTGCCAAACACGATCAGGAGTGCCATTAATAGCATCCATAACCAACCGCGTGCGTTTTGGTCGAACACACCCACAAAATTACTGGCGCGTTGCCTCACCCACGGGATAAGCGGCAGCAAAGTCGCGAGGGTAATAAACGGTGCAAGCGCAGTGTAATCAAACCCAGATCGTCCCGCGACTGTGTTGGGCAGTCCTAATAGTGCGAGTTCGATGAATAACAATCCACCCAAGCCAATGCCACCCCAGATAGGCATCAGCCCGTAGTTAGGCATCACTTCACTTTGTTCGGATTTTTGTTGTCGTCCCTGTCCAATAGTCGTGATGATTCCCAAAACCACCAGTATTACTGAAAGTACAATTTGTGTTGTCAGGTAATCGGGCGACCATGAGGGATCAAGCGTATTACCAACCGCGCGGAAAACTTGATCCGCACCAATCCCAATCACAAATAAATAGGGAAGGGCTTGCGCTCTAAACCGCACCAGCATTGCGATGTAAACGAGGCTGCCGCCAAACACCATCCCTGCCGAAATAATTGGGCTGATACTCGTATTGGCAACCATTAATGCTCGACCAGCCGCGATTAGTGCCACAGCAACAATCGTCACCCACCGAATTCGCCCTAATATCAGCGCCAACAAGGGCAGTGCCAGCATATAAACCAGAAATATGATTTCGTTGCTGACTGTGCTAGCATCGACAGCACCCGGTATGCCCGCTGGAATCGTAGACGGATCGAGGCTCAGAACGATGGATGCACCGCCCGCTCGACTGTAAATCATACCGATCAGAAAGCGCGTAGCACTAATAAAAAATAGCCCAACCAGCGCGGCTTCAATGACGAAAACCTGCTGTAAGCCTAAGCGCAGGCGACTACGCATATTTACTCCTAGCATGGTATGGTTCTAGGTAAAGTTTATAACCGTAAATAAACTTTGGCAGAAAATTTAATCAATCCAAGCCTAGACAAAGTGTACAACAGCGATATAATCCCGCAAATTTTGCAGCAGGAGGATCATTCTCATGGAACGAGTAGATACCATTTTATCAGGCGGCATCGTCGTCACCATGAACCAACAGTTTGACATTATACACGATGGTGCGCTTGCCATACGCGGCGAGAAAATTATTGCCTTGGGTTCAACCAAAGATATTCTTGCACAATTTGAGTCAGATAATGTTGTTTCCTGCGCCGATCAATATATTCTTCCCGGCCTCGTCAACGCCCATACGCATGTGCCTATGACGCTATTGCGTGGCCTCGCGGATGATCTTCGCCTTGATGTTTGGCTCATGGGCTATTGTATGCCCACTGAACGCGAATTTGTAACACCGGAATTTTGCCGGTTAGGAACGGGCTTGGCCTGTGCGGAAATGATCCGTAGCGGTATCACCAGTTTTGCCGATATGTACTACTTCGAGAAAGATGTCGCCAAGGCCACTGCCGAGGCAGGTATGCGCGGCGTTCTTGGTCAGACCATTTTGAAGTTCCCCGCGCCGGATGCTGAAAGTTACGAGCATAGTTTGGATTATGCTGCCCAATTTATTGAGGAGTGGAAAGATCATCCACTGATCACACCGGCAATTGCCCCTCATGCGCCTTATTCAACCACACAGGATATGCTGCACGAATGCGCTCAACTCGCCATTGCCTATGATGTGCCCATTCTTATTCATATTGGCGAAACCAAATTGGAACAGGATGATAGTGTCGCGCTTTACGGCAAGTCGGTTGTCCCTTGGGTGGAGGAAGCCGGTTTGTTAGGCGCGAAGGTGCTGGCTGCTCACTGCGTTCATATCTCCAAAGGCGAGATGCGTATTTTGCGTGAATATCAGTCTACTGTTGCCCATTGCCCGACCAGTAACTTAAAACTCGCAGCAGGCATTGCTCAGGTCTCACAGATGTTGGATGAAAAGCTCATCGTTGGCATCGGCACAGATGGCCCTGCCAGCAATAATGACCTCGACATGTTTGAAGAAGTTCGCCTCGCCGCCATCCTTGCTAAAACAGCAGCAAATGATCCAACAGCCGTTCCTGCTCGACAAGCTTTGTTGATGGCGACTCGTCAGGGAGCCGCAGCCCTGTTCATGGGGGATCGTACCGGTAGCCTCGAAGTAGGCAAATTGGCTGACATCATTACCGTTGATGCTGGCCCCGTTCACAACATGCCGCGCTTTGAGCGTGATCCAAATGCAGTCTACTCTCGCATTGTGTATGCCAGCAAAAGTACCGATGTCAAACATGTGATGTGCAACGGCAAATGGCTGATGCTTGATCGCGAATTACTCACCCTCGATGAAGGCGCACTCTTACGTCAAGCCAGTGACTACGCCGTCAAGGTTGATGCCTTCTTAGCCGCTCGCGAAAAAGATACCTTGCGTAAACTCTTGGCAATTGGTGGTCTGGAGCAAGGCGAGAGTTTTGAAGTCCAAGTCAAAGCAGTGGTATCAGATCCCGCAATTATTGAAAAACTGCTCGTTCATAAGGATGTGGATGTCCTAAAAACGATCCACTATCAGCAATACGACACCTATTTTATGTTTACTGATCCGGAAGCTGGACGGGTTCGTTATCGCGAAGATGATATGTTGGATGATAAAAGCGAAGTCACTTCGGTGCGCAGCCGCCTGACTTTTACCACGGCCACAAAAGAGCGCGATTTCCATTCCGCTGTACTGCTCTCACGGTCGCGCTTTTTATCAACAGCAGATCGACCACTGCGTTTCTATCGCGAGTACTTCCAACCGCAGGAAGAG
>JACDGI010000878.1 GCA_013821665.1 Anaerolineae bacterium | reverse complement strand
GACATAGCCTGCGGGTAAAACTAACAGCCAAAGCAGGGGATGAAGCAGTGCGCCGAGCAGAAATACAACAGGCAGCGCCACCAAATAGGTGAGGTAACGGGCGGCATGACGTTTGCGCCACAGATCCGCTTTGCCGTCACCGCGCGCGTATAAATAATACTGCTTGAAAAAACTTCGCAGCGATCCACGCGGACGGAAAGCGACCATCGCCTGTGGCACAAAAGTGAAAGCCGGTTTTTCTGGCTCCTGACTGAGTAACTTTTTAAGGCGCAGGTCGAAAACTAAATCTTCGCAGTAGTCTAGCCATTCGGGATAGCCCTCTACCGCCGACCACGTCGATTTGCGGAAGGCGACGCTGCGGCTGCTGGGTAAAAAGGCTATGGGGTCGATGTCTTCAGGCAACGGTAAGACAGTGGCACTCATCGCCAACTCGAACAAATTGGTGTAATCCGCCTTGAAGAAGCCGCCGACTACGTTACAGATTGGGTCATCAATTAAGGGACGAGTAATTTTTTCGAGCCAGTCGGGATTGGCTTTTACACCTGCATCCGTCACGACGATGATGTCACCTTTGGCCGCAGCAATGGCGCGGTTGCGTCCCTCGCTGATGTTGCATCCGGCTTCGACCAGTACCCGCAGCGGCAATCGATCTGCGTAACTTTGGAGGATGGCGACGGTATCATCACGGCTGCCACCATCCACAATGACGATCTCGTCCGGCAGATGTGTTTGTTCCACCAGCGATTTCATCAGCCGGTGCATACTCTGGCCTTCGTTCAATACCGTTGCAATCAAAGAAATCATGGAATATTAACCGCCAAAGACATACAAGATTTAACCGCAGCCCTAAAGGAGGCTTCGCACAGAACGCCAAGTTAATACAGAGTGTTTTAAGAGATGTTATGATAAACCATCGCGTCTGAATGCAGTAGGTTGTGAGCCAAACTGAGCTAGTTGACCGTGAAGGTACAGGTTCCGGTATCTTCGGGATGGTCAGTGTTTGGCCCGTAGTCGGTGATGCCGTCATTGATCGCTTGCTGCCACGTTAGCCGATAGTTCACGGTATGGACACCCGGCTTCAGCATCCCAACATCCAAGTTGTAGTACACCGTCCAGTTATTATTGTTGGTTTTGTCGCGCATGATGCTGCTGCGTTGAGCCTTCGTTTCATCAAGTGCTGTGCCATCCAACTTAATTTCATAAATCGCGTTAAAAATATGGCTGTACACACGCTGAATATCGGTGGCGAACCAACTCCATGTCAATTTAACTGCCTGATTTTGGTTAGGGTTGGCCTGATCAGCGCGTAACGTATCGCAGTAAGCAATAACATTAGCCTTGTCTGTATCAGTGCTTTGAGCAGCTTGCTTGGCCTCGTCCGGCACATTCCACATTACAAGCTCGCCCATTGCATCCACGAGGGCAACGTGCGAGCCATCGGCGCTGGCGGCAATCGGGATGCGGTAGCCTTCTCCACCGCCACCGCCACTGCTTATGTTGACAGTACGGCGGAGTGTGCCTACTGGTTTCCCATCGCTGATTGCGTACAGGTCAATCGTATGTTTGAGCCACGATTGTTCAAGCGTCGCTAGAATATTTCCTGCGAATGCGTGACCTGAATCCAAGCCTTGTGACGTAACGAAAAGTGGCTGATCGAGCGAGCGCTCCATATTCCAGACAACTGAGGCACCACTACCGGTGAGCGCCATATGCGTACCATCCGGGCTGAAGGATAAGTCGTAAGCATCGACACCTGTTTGACTATCCAAGCGTTGAACAAACTTCCATGTGGTTGCACTCCAGAGATCGACTATGGTGTTCGGTGATGAACCATCTGCGTTGGCTGTAAGACCTGCCGCCGCGATATAGCGAGAACTCATGGCGACAGTCATATAACTATTAACAGGCGGTAATGACGCGTTGGGTACAAGGGCGGTTTTGGCTGTCACATTGCCGACAGCGTCGAGCGCAAAAAGTTGAACATTAACATCACCTGCGGCAGCGATGGTGTTGCCTTCAACCGCAACGTCATGGAGGTCGCCAGATCCATTAACTGGGCTGGTGGGTATGCTTGTGGCAGGGATATTTAAAAATTGCAGTTGGTTGTTGTCATATAAGGCAGCAATACCACGCTCGGTATAGGCCATACGATGCACGCTTTGTTGCAGGCCGATTACGCCGACCTGTGCGCCTGTGACAGCATCCCACAGGCGGATGGTGTCGCCGCCGGTTGCCAGCAACTTGCTATCAGGACTGAAGGCCAACTCTAGCCCTGCGTATTTTTCAGCAGTGAAATGGGTTTCTTCTCCGCTTGTCAAATCAAGCAGTATAAGATCCCTATAAAGCACTCGATTGCCAATAAAAAACGATGGACTATCCGCGTTTTCTGATGGGAGAATTCGAATACTTCCCGCCTTCAAATCGGCCAGCAATATTGCGTTCTTGTTGGTAGTGAGGTCGTTAACGGCTAGTGCGATCCGGTTTTTATCGGTTAAGGCTTGATATAGCGATTGAAAAACGTTACTTACCGGCATTGGGGGAACGACAGCCACACCAGTTATTACGTCCCATATGCCGCCCAAGGCTGGTTTGTCTCCAAAGAAAACCAATGCTCGATTTTCAATCACATCGATTGACAAGTTGGTTATGTCAGCAGGTGCAGTCGCCCCTGCCAGCGTAACCGATTTGCCAGCCGCAGTATTAAACACGCTGATCGTCGTTCCACTCGTGTAAGCCAAATATCCCTGTGACCAATGGTAGGGCAAAGGATGAGACAAAGGCGCAACAGGGACATGATCGAGGGTTTTGAGGTCGAGGATATTGCCAATACCATTGGCATCGATATAAGGCAGCCATTGATCACTATCGGTACTAATGATTTCTTTGAATGGTAAGTCAACTCGCTTACCAGTATCCAAATTGAACGCAGAAAGTGTATAGTCCTTTCGTCCCCAGATCGTATTGCCTATGTTGTAAAAAACAGGCGCGAAATTCGATACCGGTGGCAGCGTACTGCCGTTATTCAGGTTAACGATTGCCAGTGTGCCTTTATCGGTGGTGATAACGGCATAGTCATCCGTGAAG
>JACDGI010000877.1 GCA_013821665.1 Anaerolineae bacterium | reverse complement strand
AGTAACAACCGCGTTCGAATCTGTGGTTTTGTACGCGGCGCTTTGCCTGAATTTGCGGGTGAAATGGGCTACCGCGCAGTTGATTTGGCGGCGAATCGTTTACCGTGTCGGATGCACCAGTCCACATAAAAACTGCTGAGGAGATAGAAAATCGGATAAGACAGGCTCACTAAGATGAGTCTTGGATCGGGTTCTTCCTTCGTCAACAAGTAACCAATCAAAGCCGTCCATAACAGTGCCAGTGTCCAATTGGTTTTACTAAACAGAGGATTCTTGCTGGGGTATAAATAGCGTGTCGGAATGAAAGACAAAATACCCGGAATAACCACCATTAGCACTGCTACCACCGGTTGTGGATGCAGCCAGTACAAGTATAGGGCGATGCCGTTCCAATAGCTGGGAAAGCCGAGGAAGAACGCATCATCCGTTTTCATATTCGTCTGCCCGTAGGCATACAGTGACGCAATAATGGGCACTGCCGCCCAGATCACATTCGGTAGTAAATTCTGTGAGACGATAATAAAAACCGGCACCCAAACGTAGGTCAGCACGTCGATGACGTTGTCAACCATTGCCCCGTCGAAGTTGGGCAGTACTTTGCGAACACCAACCTTGCGCGCCAATATACCATCCGTACCATCAATCAGCATGGCGACACCTAACAGAGCGAAAGCTGTTCGTGGTTGCCCTTCTGCTGCCCAGTAGAGGGCTAACATACCCACTACGCCACCCGACGCAGTATATAGATGAACAAGCCACGCAGCGATTTTTTGCTTCGGCATGAGTGTGTCCTGTAGGTGTGTTATGCGACTTGGGTTAGGTGTTCCAGTACGTGGTGCAGCGTGTCAAAAACATGTTCTGTCACTCCCTCAAATGCTTCGACCCGTGTGTGGGAAAGATCAGGCACAGCGTAGCAGGTCATACCAGCGGCTACGGCTGCTCGCGCACCAATCGGGCTGTCTTCAAGTGCTAAACAATTCATCGCGGCGACACCCAAAGCTTTGGCGGCTTCCAAATAGACATGGGGTTCCGGCTTGCCAGCCAATAGATGCTCAGCCGAGCAGCGCACCGGAATAGACTTTTCCCAGCCTTGGCTGCTGATCACCGCTTCAATAATCGCGACTGGCGAACTGGAAGCAATCGCTACTGGAATGCCCTCATCAATTGCAAACTGGATGATTTCAACGGCACCCGGCATCGGTTTTGCCTTGACAGGGATGAGCGCCAACATGCGGTCAACCACATTTTGTTGGAGCGACTCCAAGCTGTCCGAAATGTTGTACATATTTTTAAGCTTGGTGATAAAAACATCATTCCGCAGCCCGATGAGTTGCGCCCGTACTGCTGGTTCCATCACCACATTGTAGCCCGAAAGCATCGCGCTTTCTGCTTCTTCCCAGACCGATTCAGTATCGACCAGCAAGCCATCCATATCGAAAATGATGGCATCAAACGAGAGGAGTTTTCTCATGTAGTCTCAAATGCTTTCTTAAAGGCCGTTTGCAGTTCGGCGTTTTGCATGGTTGTCATACCGGCTTCTTGCGCCAAAGCCAATCCCTTTTCGAAAAGTGCCTTGTAGGGTGTATCCACTAACCGCGCATAACCGGATGGCCCAAGTGCAATCGGTAAGATTGGGGCGAGCGAATTGACCTCGACGAATATGTCTGAGCCTTTGACCACTTTTTCGCGCTTAACCACGCCACCAAATCCTACAAATAAATCGACCACCGGACGCGTTGCCAAATCGGATGCGCCATCACCAACCATCAACCGCCGTCCATGTTTGCCCGCCGCTAATGCTTGGATAATCGCAGGTTTGCCGCTTGAAACCGTCAACGGCCCTTCATTGTAATCGAGATACGTTTGCCGGTTCTGCGTCTCTGGCTGATAGTAATGCCACCAGTCGCCGGAAAGTTCATTGTATTCCAACTCTACCGCGCGGATATGATCTGGCGCGACACCCAGCCGCTTGCCGAAACCACGTACCGGTTCAGCCAGCCCACCACTCACAATGAACACCTGCTTTTGTAGAAATTGCAGTGCCGCCAGAACTTCTTTGGCATCCGGCACCAATGTTTCCCAATAGCGTTCTTCGATGGCTTTAAGTTCGCCGCGTGTAGGACGGATCGCCTGTAAGCGCTTGCCATAAACCTCCGCCAAATCGAGGTCGCCGTTCATGGCTTTTTCGGTCAGCACCCCGACGCGCCATTCCTTGCCTTTGAAGCGTGCGAGTTCATCAATACCCTCAATAGCCGAAAGGGTACTATCGCAGTCAAAAAAGATTAAATCGAAACTAGTCCAGCGGGTTTCGTCCATAGGTTTTTACAAGTTTACTTCCCAAAACGTTTGTTGCATTCTACCTTTTACTGGCATATTTGTGAACCCTTCCGACTTTAAATTTTCTTAACCTTATAAAGTTTCACCCCCAAAAAGTGGGGTACACACTCCCTTGTTTGACAAACGCCTATTGAGTTGCTGAGGGGCTTTGTGCATAATGTGTATATGATATCGATATGAATTGATGTAGTTTAACCGTTTCCCATCCACTAAGTATCTGTACTATATGTGGTTGGGAAATTTTGTGTTTAATCTTAGATACTATCATTGAAGGTTCGTACCCTATGAATGTCGGTCGTATCCTGATTGGTAAACCCATTGATACCAAAGATCTGGTACATCAAGCCATTAGTAAACCGGTTGGGCTTGCTGTTTTTGCCTCAGATGCATTGTCTTCCACTGCTTATGCTACTGAAGAAATCCTGATTATCCTCTCGCTCGCGGGCGGCAGCGCTGCTGTCCTTGGTATATCGATCCCGATTGCCATTGCTATTGCGATCTTGCTTGTTATTGTCACGATCTCATATCGGCAGACCATTTTCGCCTATCCCAAGGGTGGTGGTGCCTATATTGTCGCTCGTGATAACTTTGGTGAACTCCCCGCCCAAATAGCGGGTGCTGCGCTTCTGACAGATTATATTCTGACGGTAGCCGTTAGTATTTCCTCTGGCGTGGCACAAATAACCTCGGCCTTTCCCAGCCTTATAGCCTTCAAAGTCGAGATCGCCGTAGCAGTTATCCTACTGA
>JACDGI010000876.1 GCA_013821665.1 Anaerolineae bacterium | reverse complement strand
AGCAGGAACCGTGCTGAGTGCCAACGCGATTAGTGATGATGGCAGTTCAATCCGCCTGAAAACGGACAGCGGTCAAGGTTGGGTGAGCCGCGATGCCGTCAACCCGAATCCGACCTTAGACAGACTGCCAAAAGTTCAAGCCAACAGCGACTCGCCGATGCAGTCGTTTTATTTCCGCACGCATCCCGGTGGTAATCTGGACTGCGCCCAAACACCCTCGGTATTGACCGTTCAAAGCCCGCAGCATATCAAAGTGAATTTGACAGCGAACGGCGCCGATATCGAGATGGGGTCGCTGATTACGCTGCAAGTGCTGGCAGATGGCATGACGATGCAGTTAACGACCTTAGAGGGCGATGCGATTGTGGGCAAGGGAACAGCGGATGAAGTGGATGTTCCGGCTGGATCGACCACCACACACTGCCTGAGCGCACCGCAAAATTTGGGCGACGATGGCAATCCGAATGATCAGATTTTGGGAGCCGATTGCAAGTGGACGCAGCCGCGTTCGGCAACGGTATTTGAATTGGAGCAGGGGCAAACGGCGCAAGCTATCCTCGACCGTTTGGGTTTGACGCGAACCGATCTGGTCATTGCTGAACCGACTGCTGCACCGACAGAAGCAGTACAACAGCCAACAGTCGTGCCACCCTCACCGCAGCCGCCGCCAACCGAATGCCCTGTTGGAACCAATATTACGCATGTGGTGAGCGCAGGCGAAAATCTGTACCGCATCAGTGTGCGTTACCGGACAAGTATGGGCGCGATTATGGCGGTCAATGCCATTACGAATGCCGAGCGGATATTCGCGGGACAGCGCTTAATTATTCCATGCGGTGTGGATATGGGTATCCCGTCTATACCACAAAAGCCACCGGGGCCGCCCAGCATTCCCGGCAATGGGCAAGCACCGCCCGGCCCTCCCATTTTCCCGACGGGCGTAGATTGCAGTCGTTTCAGAGCGACATCGCCATTGGATGGACTGAATTACGGATCGAATACGTTTTATTGGGATGGTGCGACCGGGGCAACCAGCTATCGTGTCAATATTTTTGGCATGGATGAGGCCAAAGGCGCGTTGGTGGCTTCGTTTGACAGCCGTGGTACCGCGACCAGTCTGACCGCCAACATCACCAATGAAACAACAGGCTTCGGCTTCAAATTCGCGTGGGAAGTTCAGGCGCTGTTTAACGGTGTGGTCGCCTGTATTTCAAACCGAACCACAATGCCACGCGCTGCCCGCAGCGGTGGTGGCGGTGGCGGCAGTAGTTCAAGCGGTTCTTTCACGGCATCGTGGGGATGCTCGGCATCGCTGACCTACAAAGTTAATTATGCGAATACGCCACCCGGTACGACCAGCGTTACGGTTAGTTATACAGGGTCAGGGGCATTGGCTTCCGGCTCGATTACCAACGGTGTGCCACCTGATCCGGGCAGCCTCATCTTTAGTGCGACTGGCCCTTCAACCGCCAGCGGTGGAACGATTACAGCTAATCCGTCCAGCGCTACGTTGTCATTGACTGGTTCGCCAAGCTGTTGAGTTATTGGTGAGGAATTAGGTTAGATTTCATAACGCATATCCGCCAGTTTCAGGAAGCTGCGTTACAATAGAAAGTAACGTTGCTGCATTTTAACCAAGGACGGGCGTGTATGCGTAAACTGCCTCTGATTTTGTCGGTTGTGATTGCCATATTTCTGTTGACCATTACGCTACAACGCGGTTTGACACAAGATGGCGCCAATTCATGCCCGACGTTGGTAAAGCAAGCGTTGGAGGCAGTCGGCAATAACTGCGGTGGCTTGACGCGTAACAGTGCCTGCTATGGTTTCAATCGCGTGAATGCGACGTTCAGTGAAGATGTAAGTGATGGCAGCTTTAGCAAGCCATCAGACCAAGCCGGATTGAAGACCCTGCAATCTATTGATACCGCCCCATTGAGCGATGCGCTCAAAGAATGGGGGGTAGCGGTGATGAGTGTGCAAGCGAATATACCCAATTCGCTGCCGGGACAAGCGATTTCGTTTGTCCTGTTGGGCGACGTGAGTGTGGATAATGCGGTGCCGGCTGACCAAGCGGTTGCACCGGCTGCGACCCCTATCGCGGTGACGACCTTGAATACGGCTAACATCCGTACACTACCGACGACCAATTCCAATGTGGTCGGCAGCGTAGATGGTGCGGCAGCTTTGAGCGCAGATGCGATTAATCCCACCAAGGATTGGGTGCGGGTGGTGTTTGGTAATAAGACACCGGGTTGGATCAGCCGTGCGCTGGTCAAGACTGATGGTGATCTGGACAGTCTGCCCGTATTCGCCAATGACAGCAAGACCCCGATGCAAGCCTTCTACTTTAAAACGGGTATCGGTGCGCCAGCTTGTAGCAAGTCACCGGATCTGTTGGTGGTACAAGGCCCGGACAAGGTTGCCGTAGATATTACTGCGAATGGTGCCAACATCCGCATCGGCTCGACTATTGCCTTACGGACAATCGAAGGCAATAAGATGCAGATCATTACCGTGCATGGTTCTGCTAAGGTCAACGGCGTGGTTGTGCCTATCGGCTATACGACGACAGTGCAATTGAGCGAAGATGGTAAGTCGATTGTCGGTCAGCCCGACCTTCCGAAGCCGCTGACACAAGAAGAACTCGATGAATTACAGTGGTTGGAACTGGTACCGGCGGATGTGCTTAATTATCCGCTGGTGATACCGAATGCGCCGCCGAAGCCACAAATCACTATTCCCGTCACAACGAATGGTGCCCCCGGTGGCGGATCACCACCAAATGGGCGTGTCGATTGCAAGCCGTTCAAGGCGACTTCACCCCTTGATGGATTGAACTTCGGTATGAATGCTTTCTACTGGGATGCCGCGCCGGGTGCGACCAGTTATCGCATCAATGTTCAGGGTGCTGGTTCCAAAGAAATCACCGCGCCGACGACCACGATTAGTTTCGATATTTCGGGTGCTGGTTTTAACCCACAACTGACATGGTCGGTGGATGCCTTATTTAACGGACAGGTCATGTGCAGCAGCCAATCGGTGACAATCCCGCGACAATGGGCAGCACCCCCCCCTCCGACC
>JACDGI010000875.1 GCA_013821665.1 Anaerolineae bacterium | reverse complement strand
GTTGTAATCACTTTCCCTGCGTCCACTTCCGGTATCACATGATGAATCATGCAACCACTCTCGCTGATTTCCCCACGTTGATAAGCCTCAAATGCTCTTTCAATCGCGTGTGTACCCGAAAACTTTCCGGGTAGAGCAGGGTGCAAATTAATGATGCGCCCTTGGAATGGCTCTAGAAATGCTGGCGTAACGATGTGCATCCATCCTGCTAGCACGACCAGTGTTGGCGCACATTCGGCCACCCGTTGGGCTAAATCGGCATCATAATTTTCGCGGCTTTTGCCCGCATCCAAATACGGTTTTAGGGGGGAATAAAGCGTGGGAATCTGGTGATTTTCCGCCCGCGTCAGACCATAAGCGGCTTTGCGGTTCGAAACCACCAGTTCGATTTGTGCGCTGAGTTGGTGGTTATCTATCGCGTCTATGATTGCTTGTAGATTAGTTCCAGAACCGGAGATCAGAACAACGAGCTTTGGTGGGGTCAACATCGGCCTCGCTAAGTTATTGTTACGCCTGTACCGCGTACCATCTCGCCAACAATCGGATATTCGGCAGGGAGTAAACTGGCTTGTTCACGGCTGATAATAGCGATCATCCCCAGCCCCATATTAAACACGCGGAACATCTCAGCATCGCTGACGTGACCCAACTCTTGGATCAACTCGAATATCGCTGGTACCTTCCAACTGCCGCGCTTAATCACTGCGCCAATCCCTTCTGGGAAAATACGTGGTGGATTTTCGATCAGCCCGCCACCCGTAATATGCGCCAACCCTTTAATATCGACTCCCGCCGCTTGGAGTTGCTCCACTGTTGGGATATACGAGCGATGTACCGTTAATAACGCATCGCCGATTGTTCCACCCAATTCAGGCATTTCCGTTGACCAATCGAGTTCATCGAGTACCCGCCGTGCCAGCGAGAAACCGTTGGTATGCAAACCAGTCGATGGAAAGCCGACGATCACGTCACCGGCTTGGATGCGTGAACCGTCAATAATTTGACCACGTTCCACCACGCCGATAATCGTCCCTGCTAGATCAATTTCCCCCGCCAAATAAACACCCGGCATCTCTGCCGTTTCCCCGCCGAGTAAGGCACAACCCGCTTCTTTACAGGCCGCTGCGACACCCGCTACCACAAGGGCGATTTGCTCCGGCTGTACTTGTGATGAGGCTACATAATCGAGGAAGAACAACGGACGCGCCCCCTGCACCAAAATGTCGTTGATGCTGTGGTTCACCAGATCATGTCCAATACTTTCCCACCGGTTCAGTCGTGCCGCGACTTTGGTTTTTGTGCCTACACCATCCGTCGAGGCCACCAATACCGGTGATTGCATCCCTTTGAGTGCGCTCGCGTCGAACAAGCCACCGAACGCCCCGATCCCCGATAACACTTCCTTACTATAAGTTGATTGAACCGCTGCGGTCATCAGTGTTTTGGCACGGTTGGATGCGTCAATATTCACGCCTGCCAGTTCATAAGCATTGCTGGTCATGACGAAGCCTCCGCGATAGCCGCCCGTCCAATATCGTGGCGATAATGGGCACCTTCAAATTGAATTTGCTCAACTGCTTTATAAGCTTTATCCAGCGCTGTTTCGAGACTGTAATCGTATCCTACGACCGCCAGCACTCGCCCACCCACCGTGATTGTTTCATTCGCTGAGTTGGTAGTGGTTCCCGCATGGAACACCACCGCATCTTTAACCGGATCGAGTCCTTGAATGGGCAATCCCTTTGCGTAGTTGCCCGGATACCCGCCCGAAGCCATCACCACGGCTGCACACGCCTCAGACTTCCATATATTTTCATGACTCATTGCGCTCAGCTTGCCGTCGATGCAGGCTTCTAAAATATCCACCAGATCAGCACGCATCAGTGGTAAAATCACCTGTGTTTCAGGGTCACCAAAGCGCGCGTTGAACTCTAACACGCGTACCCCATCGGGCGTAAGCATCAAACCGGCGTACAGCACACCCTTATATGAAATGCCTTCTTGCGCCATTCCTCGCATAGTGGCTAATAGGACTGTCTCGCGCACTTCATTAAGCATCTCCGCCGAAAGTAAAGCATGATCCATATCACCGAGGCAGTACGCGCCCATGCCGCCTGTGTTCGGCCCTTGGTCGCCGTCAAACACGCGCTTGTGATCACGCGCCGGTGGCATCAACAGTACATCTTGCCCATCACAGAATGCCAATAATGAGGCTTCTGTTCCGACGAGTCGTTCTTCGATCACCACCTGTGTTCCCGCCGCCCCGAATTCGCTATCGACCAAAATACGTTGTAAGGCTTGCAGCGCTTCATCAACTGTCTCGCAAACCACCACGCCTTTACCCGCCGCTAGTCCATCCGCTTTGACCACGACTGGCTTGCCGAAATTTCGTACGAACGCGGCAGCGTTGTCATAATCAGTAAATGTGCCATATGCAGCCGTCGGGATATGGTGACGTTGCATGAACGCTTTGGAGAAGGCTTTCGAACTTTCCAATTGGGCAGCCGCTTGTGTCGGGCCAAACGCGCGTATACCCGCCGAGCTAAACTGATCGACAATCCCTGCCGCTAAGGGTGCTTCCGGTCCCACTACGGTTAGGTTAATCTCTTGTTCACGCGCAAAGTGGATCAGCGCATCAATGTTTTCCGCTTGAATAGGCACATTCGTAGAAGCCGCAAAACCGCTTTTGGCTTCCCATTGTGTTCCCGCATTCCCCGGCGCAACATAAATCTGCTCCACCTGTGGCAATTGTGCCAGCTTCCAAGCCAGCGCATGTTCACGTCCGCCCCCTCCGACCACCAAAATCTTCATCAAGTCCCCCATACACCTTCAAACAGCATTTTGTCGCGGCTTTCGGCAAACAGCCAATCTGGAATCTTGATTGGATAAACACCGCTGAAACAGGCCGTGCAATAGGTATTCTCGAAGCCGACCGTTTCTTGTATAGAAGTCAGCATTCCCGGCAAACTCAGATAATCCAAGCTATCCGCACCAATATGTTCGCATATCGCCGGAATATCCATCTTATGGGCGATTAATTCTTTGTAGGTCGCCATATCCACGCCCATAAAACATGGATGCTTGACCGGTGGTGACGAC
>JACDGI010000111.1 GCA_013821665.1 Anaerolineae bacterium | reverse complement strand
GTGAAATCCTGCATACGCCGCACCAGCAGCGCTTGACCGTGCGCTAACAGCCGCAGGAATCCCGCGATATAAGCCATATGCCCCAGCCCGAACGCGCCAATCCCACCCAGAATGTGCCGGTCATCATGCAGGATTAACTCCGCCATAAATAAATCGCCAATGAAGCACAGCGTCATGCCAACCGCCATCAGCACCGCTGCCTCTGCATATACCTGTTCACGGTACAACACGGCATACCCCCACGCCGCCAGCACCAATACCAGCGACGAAGCCATGCGTGTCCAGCGTGGCATCCGCCGTGTGCGTTCAGCATCCGCTTTACCGATGATGCCACCCCCGAATAGAAACACCGCCCATATCATCCACAGAAAAAATAAGAATTGGCTTAGGCTGGTGTCGGACATGGCGCTAAAACCCTCGGCTTTCATTTAAAATCGGCTGTTATTTATTTTGATGAAGCACAATATAACTCAAAAACAACGCGTAAAGACTGTAACCTACCAATGCCCTCCGATAACCCTACGCCCGCAACCCCAACGCCAAGGACGCGTATTCACATACGTATAGAAGAATCGGCCAATCGAAAGAAAGAGGTTAATGAACGCCAGCGAACGATTAATGGTGTCCGCGCAGTTCCATCAGCAAGCCGCTGATCTGATACACGAAGTACTCCCTCTTCACCGGCAGCTCCTCAACTGTCATCAAGAATGGTTAACCGTACTTAACGAGCAAGGCTCTGTCGTCGAAGTGAGCCGCATTCGTGAGCTTGACGATCGTATCTTTGGCTTCCAGATCGAGCTGGACTGCTTACTCTTGCGTATAAATAGAATGCGCGAGGCTTATTTTCAAGACCTCACGCAGCATAACTAGAGTCCACGCTAACTTTCCACTCATCACATGCCTCCGCTTAAATTAGGGAGCATATTTCGCGCAGGGTGGCATCCCATATGAACAATCGAAACCGCCACCCTGTTGCAAGAAATTTACCGCTGTCCACCTTGGTTCACCAGCATCCGCATGAGTCTGAGCTGCTCAATCTGGTTCTCATTCGTTGTACGTGTCTCTTCCGCCAGCCGCAGCAACAGTTGTACCAGTTGCGACACCCCGATTAAAGCAATACCCACCACTAAAACTCCAACTTCCATAACCCCACCCACGAGGAGATTGATCGAACTGGTTCCCCCGTTAGCGGTCATCCCATAGGCAAATGCTGGTGGCGAAAAGGCAGCGGTACTAAAAGCCGCCAATGAACCAATAATCAACACTAAAGCACCAAGGATAAAATACAGCCCAGCGATGAAGCGTAATGCATGATACTTCGGTTCCATGATTTCCCCTAGATGACTTTGTAAATGAGGCTATTTCAGAACTATTTTCAGAACGTCTACAGTCTATAGGAGTGTCCAGCGTAGTTCAATACTTGACGAAGCTCATAAAATAGGCGGTCGCAACAGCCAGTCACCTTCAAAGCCCTAATGCTTAACTATTATTACCTGATTTCCGAATCAAAAAGCGGCGAACCATCGTCCTCCGCTTCACTCTGCATTTTGCTATCGACTAAAGACTTCAGACTTCATCAATCGTTGTTCGTTTTTTCCGTCGCCTGCTCACGCGGATGAACCGAAGCCGTCACCCGTGGTCGTCGGCGTTCCGGCGCGACAATCACATTCCGCCGTTCGGGAGCCTGTGCTGACCATTTGGGCATCATCTGCCGTGACCGCACCCGCGAAACACTCAATAGGAGTCCCGTACCGACCATCAGCACCACCAACGACGACCCGCCGAAACTAATGAACGGCAGTGGCGAACCCGTAGGCGGCACAACCGCCGTCATCACCGCGATATTCAGAAGGGCTTTCACGGCTATCCAGATGGTTAAACCCGCCGCCAGCAGCGCCCCAAAGTGGTCTACGGATCGCCTCGCAATCTGGATTCCGCGTATCACCAGCGCGATGTACAATCCAACCACCAGCGCCGCCCCCATCAGTCCCAGTTCCTCACCAATCACCGCGAAAATACTGTCAGTATGGGGTGCCGGTAAATTACCAAATTTCTGCTTACCCTGCCCCAAACCCACGCCCATCAATCCGCCATTGTTAAACGCGATGATAGCCTGTTGAACATGGTAATCGGATTGGGTCACGTCCGACACGCTCGAAACATAGGAACTTAAACGGCTATGGGCATACTGAGGGCCAAAGGAAGTTATATAAATGAAGCCGATGATACCCACAATCGCGCCCGTTATCGCCAATTGGAGCAAATCAGCCCCCGCTAGAAAGAACATAATACCCGCCACACCCACCACCGTCGCCGCTGTACTGATGTCCGGCTGCCGTAAAATCAGCACGGCCACGATGCCCACCAAAAACGCGAACGGTAGCAGCCCGTAGGTGATACTGCGGATTTGCGTCCGGCGCGAACTTAACCACGCTGCCATATAAATGACCGTAACCAGTTCGGCTAATTCGCTGGGCTGGAACGACCCGTTAATGAGCGAACGTCGAGCGCCAAACACATCATCACCAAATAGCAGAACGGCCACCAACGCGCCAATAGTGATCAACAGCAGTGGAACCGCCACCCGCCGCCACAACCGGTAATCGACAAAGGCCGCCACCAACATTAAGACGACCCCGATGCCCATATTGCGGACGTGCTGTAAAAAGATCGTGGCTTCGTTGCCGTAGGTTTGGTAACTCCAGTCGAAGGTCGTGCTGTAGACCATCATCAAACCCATCGCCAGCAGAATACCGACAATCACCAGCAGGTAACCATCCAAAGAGGCGATGAAGCCCCGACTTTTCTCGGTCGGCACTGCTTCTAGGGCAACGCGTGGTGTCGAACGCGGTGTCGCTCGAACCGGACGCTGCGCGGGTGGCGCTTCCGGCAAAACATCGGTCAATCCAGTTTGGTTTATCAACGGTTGGTCAGCCATACCAAAAACCTCAAAATATCATCTACAGCAAGCGTACCACAAGCCATCCCTTTAGAAATTAAAGTTTCAGCTTGCGCTCATTTATGCATTATAGCTTCATTACCAGTTGCCGAAAGTGTTCCCCGCGTGCCACGAAGTCTATGTAGGCATCGTAACTCGTCCCCCCCGGTGAAAGGAGAACTACATCACCCGGTTTTGCCAGTGAAACAGCCTTAGCCAGCGCTTCATCCAGTGTTTGAACGCGCGTCACAGCGTCGGTATTACCCGCGACCTGCTTGACCACGCTAACCACCAGATCACCCGCGTCACCAAAAGCCACGATATGACGACATTTGCTCAACGCCAGCCGGATCATCTCATCCCACGGCAGGTTTTTATCCTTGCCACCGGCCAGCAAAACCACTGGCTCACTAAAACTCTTCAGCGCGGCTACTACCCGCTCCGGCGCAGTCGCGATGCTGTCGTTAATATAGGTCACATCATTGACCACCCGCACCACTTCCAGACGGTGTGGAACCGGTTTGAAATCGCGGATGGTGGCTGCCATTACCTCGGCTGAGACACCGCTTGCACCGGTAATCGCACAGGCTGCCAGCACATTTTGAACGTTATGGTCGCCTCGCAGGGGTATATCATCGCGTCCACATATGATATGGGGTTCACCATTCGTACTAGAACGCCCGACCACGAGTAAGCGCTGCCCTGCCATGAATGCACCGTCGCTGACCATTGCCTGTCCACTAAACCAGACCAAATTTCCTTGAACTGCATCCGCTAAACTGTGGCTCATCGGGTCATCGTAGCCCAGCACAGCCGTATCCGTCGGCCCTTGATGCACAATCATATTGGCCTTGGCCCGTAGATAGTTTTCCATCGTGCCGTGCCGGTCAAGATGGTTAGGGGTGACATTCAAAATCACGCCGAGTCGTGGGCTGGTGGTGATTAGGTCTAACTGGAAGCTGGAAAGCTCCATCACGACCACATCATCGCGTTTAATTTGGGGCAAAACATCCAGTAGCACATCACCGATGTTGCCCCCGATCCATGTCGTCATGCCAGCGCGTTTGAGGATTTCACCGGTCAAAGTTGTGGTTGTGGTTTTACCGGCGCTGCCTGTGATTCCAATAACTGGCGCAGGTGAACGCTCCAGAAATAACTGAGCATCATTTGAAATGGGGATACGTCGTTTAATGGCTGACAGCACAATCGGCAAATCCGGTGCAACCCCGCCGGATATACACAGCAAATCAACCCCATCCAGCATTGTTTCAGGATGGTCGCCTAACACAAACTCTACATCTGGAAATTGGGCTGTTTCGTCTGCTAATTTTTCGGCTGGTCGGCTGTCGCTCACCAATACTCGCGCGCCGATGGTCGGCAGCCAGCGGGCTAAGGCTTTACCTTGCCGTGCGAAACCTAAAACGGCTACTTTCCTCCCATAGAGTTTATCGAGTTTATGCGTCCCGTTGGTGTGCAAATTATCGCTCAGCTTTCAGACTAAATCAGTGCCAAGGCCACGCCGAATATGGCAGCCAGCAGACCGATCAACCAGAAGCGTTGGACAACCTGTGTTTCGCTCCAACCACTCATTTCAAAATGATGGTGTATAGGAGCCTGCCGGAAAAGCCGCTTACCTTGACCCGTCAAGGGATTTTTGGTGCGCTTGAAATAGGCGACCTGCAAAATCACGCTTATGGTTTCAGCCACGGGAACAATCGCAATAATTGGCAGCAGCAGCCATTGTCCGGTCATGATGGCTACTGTACCCAGCGTTGCGCCTAGCGCTAACGAACCCGTATCGCCCATAAATAATTGTGCTGGATGGGCGTTAAACCACAGGAATGCGAAACACGCGCCTACCAGTAAGAAACAGAATTGCGTCAGGAAGATTTGTCCCTGCAAATACGCAATCACGCCGTAGGCTGCGAAAGCACTCGCGGAAATAATACCCGCCAAGCCATCCATACCGTCGGTGAAGTTGATGGCGTTTGACATACCGATGATGTAAAAAACGGTGATAGGTACAAAGATAATCGGCGAGATTTTAATGGCGAAAGGAATAAGCGGGATCGTTACCTGATTGGCGAATTGGAAGCCGCCCCCATAAAAGGAGATCATGAGTGCCACGCCCGTTGCCAAAATAAGCTGCCCGATAAACTTGGCTCGTGGACTAATGCCTTCACCGACCGGACGGCCTTGTGAGCGTTGGATGCCTTCCCAATCGTCAATCATACCTAAGGCACCAAAGCCAATCAGCACGACCAGTGGGAGCAGGATGCTCGCGCCAGTTACAGTGCGAATGACGTTGACCAAATTCAAACCGAGAGCGATCAAAATGACCGGCACAATGATTAAGATGCCACCCATTGTGGGTGTACCAACCTTCTTTTGTTGATTGGCGCTCAGGACATCTCTAATAAGCTTGCCTATTTTCAACCGGCGCAGCACTTCGACAAATGGGCCGCCCCAAATCACAGCCAAGAGAAAACTGATACCACCGACAGTGATGGCGAAAGGAAGTTGTCCTGCCATAACATTAATGACCTCTAGACGCTTGCGATATATTGAAAACAGGGTTGAGTATAAACAGCATCCTGAACAAAGATCAAGTTAATGCTGAATATCCTCTACAACCGCGCCCTGTGTTTGAAGTGCTTTGCGGGTTTCGTCGTTAGGGATTTCCATCAACACGACCAACCGGTCAGCCAAGCGCTTGAAAATTGGTGCCGTAACCTGACTCGCCCAACGTCCGCTCGTTGGCTCATCCAATTTAATTAGCACAATCACCTGTGGGTCGTCTGCTGGTAGAAAGCCAATGAACGTCATAATCCAAGCATCAGACCGGTATTTGACTGGCCCGCTGATTTCGGCTGTTCCTGTCTTGCCAGCAATTGTGTATCCGGGCAAGGCGGCTGTATCATCCAAACCGTTTTGAACGGCTGCAACCATCATATCGCGGACGATATGGGCTGTTTCGGTGGAAATGGGATGACTCAATGCAATCGGTTGAGAAATGTTCTCTTGCCCGTTCGTCACAATCTTAGAGACAATATTGGGCTGCATCATCAAGCCATCATTAGCAATGGCCGAGACCGCAGTAATCATTTGTAAAGGTGTAACGGCAACACCCTGTCCGAAAGCATTCGTCAAAAGGTTGCTTTCACTCCAATCAGGATCACCGGGAACATGCATCGTTCCAGCGGCTTCACTGGCTAAGTTCACGCCTGTAATATGACCAAAACCAAATTTGGACATAAATTTATAGAAATCGATTGGCCCCATTGCTAAGCTGATCGTCGCTGCTCCAACATTCAAGGACTGTGACAGAACCCCGGTCGTATCCACAACACCATGCGCTTTCAAATCCCAGTTCTTGACCTGAATACCAGCCATATCCAGTTCACCCTGATCGTTATATGTCCAATCTTTGGTAATGCTGTGGTTCTCAATGGCGGACGCAACCGTGATGACTTTCATAACAGAACCGGGTTCATATTCATTGCTGATGGCCGGATTCTTCCAAACGTTAGGGTCTTTTTCGGCTTGAAAATTATTGGGGTCGTAGGAGGGTGAACTCGCCATTCCGAGAATATCGCCGGTGCGAGGATTCATGACAATGATTGTCCCGCTTTTTGCGCCGGTGCTGTCGATAGAATAGGCTAATTCGCTCTCAATGAGAAATTGAATATCGCGATCAATTGTCAGATAAATGTCACTGCCATGATCGGCTTCCTGCTGAGGGGGTAAGTCAAAGGGAATATCACTGACGACCTCGGTACGTGGGCGACCGACAAGCTGATCCTGAAATTTACCTTCTACACCGTAGTAGCCCTGTAAATCACCGCCTACGAAACCGAGGATTTGGGCGGCAACTGTGCCTTGAGGATAATTTCGGCGTGGGATTTTCTCGATCTGTAAGGCCGTTAGCCCATCTTCCTTCAACTTTTCGACCTGCTGCCCTTGTTCAGCATCAACACGAGGTGCGAGCAGTACATATTGGGAATCACTGGTGAGGGCTTTATAAGTCTCAAGTTCGTCAAGGTTGAGAATAGCCGAAAGTTGGGTAGCACTACGTTGAGGATTAGCAACCAGATTGGGGCTGATGCCAATGCGATATTCGACAGTATTGACCGCAAGGCGCTGCCCTGAGCGGTCATAAATGAGACCACGCGCCGAAGCTAATTTAACCGTGCGGTTATAGTCCGGACTGAGTTCATTGACGACATCTGCCGAAAGCTGCTGGAAGGAAATTAGTTTAAGAATAAGCAAAGCGCTAATGATCAACATGCCGATGATGATGACCGGCAGACGTTGGTTGAACATTTCATCGCGAGAAGGTAATTGTTGTACACTCGCCATCAGCTACCCCCAGAAAAACCACTAAATTGTTTAACAAGATTATCCCACTGCTGCTGTACCCATCCCACAAATGACTCATCATATACAGGTAATTTAGTGGTCGAGTCTACGATTGCAGTTGTCGCGGGCGGACGATTGGGATTGTAGCCGGGGACATAAAGATATTCGATTTGATCTTCAGTGGCTTTAACGAAACCGAGTTCTTCGGCACGCGCCAGCAAGCGTGGCACACTGCGTAACTGAGAAATATCGGCACGCAACTGTTCGTTGGTTTGTTCAAGTTGGTTGCGTTTGGTGATGAGGTTCTCAAGCTGGCGACCAAGCGTCGATACGGATGCCGACTGCGCAAGATACAGCGCACCAATCACAATCGCTATAAAAACACCAAGACCAGCAAGGGCTACTGCCTGCTTTTGGAACCACCATTGATTATCCCGAAGCGCATGTTGAATCTGGTTCATATTTTAGTGAATAGTCTTTAGCCAATAGTCGATAGTGTAAAACAAAGTGTGACAAAAATTCCGTTAGAGCTTTTCTACCACCCGTAATTTAGCGCTGCGACTACGTGGATTCTGGGCAATTTCAACCTCATCCGCGATTAAAGGCTTGCGAGTCAATAATCGCACGCTGGCTGTGTGCCCACAAACGCAAATTGGTACGTTGGGCGGGCAGATGCAATCGGTGCTCGCCAATTTAAATGTCTGTTTCACGATACGATCTTCCAAACTGTGAAAACTGATAACCGCTAAACGTCCACCGGGTCTTAGCAAATGAATGGCTTCCGGCAGCACACGTTCTAAGCCAGTCAACTCGTCATTAACCGCGATTCTTAGCGCTTGAAATACACGAGTCGCTGGATGAATTTTATCACCTTTACGACGGGGCGTGATACGCTCAATCATGGTCGCTAATTGGCGAGTTGTCTCGTAGGGTCGGGAAGAAACAATTCCGCGCGCTAGTTTACGACCTTGCGGTTCTTCTCCATATTTATAAAACATATCGGCTAATTCTGCTTCATCGGCCTCATTGACCAAGTCGGCAGCCGAAATGCCCCCGCCTATAGGGTTGAAGCGCATGTCTAATGGGCCATCCTGCATGAAAGCAAAGCCACGTTCGGGATGATCCAACTGCATAGAGGATACGCCTATATCAAGGAGGATGCCATCGACCTTCTTCCAACCCAGTTGGTGCGCCTGAGCGACCATATCCCCATAACTGGCGTGGACAATATGAGCGCGATCAGCATATGAACTAAGGTTAACACGGGCAATTTCCAGCGCCATCGGATCGACATCAAGGCTGAGAACCTCTGCGACACCTGCGTCAAGCAAGGCACGGGTATGTCCACCAGCACCAAGCGTACCATCAATGACACGTTGGGCGGGTGTGAGGAAATCCAAAACAGGTTGTAGCAATACAGGAATATGGGACACGGTCAGATACTCAGTTTGAGCAGTTGCTCGGCTTCGGCCAGCGATTGGGACACGTCATTCAGTGTAGCTTGCCAATGCGACGGTTCCCAGAGTTCAACGTAAGTTTCCATGCCAGCCATCAACACTTCGGTATCCAGCGAGGCATATTCGCGTAAATAGCCGGGGATGAGCATCCGTCCCTGTCGGTCAAGCGAGAGTTCAACGGCACCGGAAAACAGAAGGCGACGAAGGGCGCGGGCGGGTGGATGGGTAATCGGCATCTGGTTAAGATGTTCAGCAAGGGTACGCCATGCTTCGTGGGGATAGATGACCAAATTATGGTCGAGGCCTCGCGTGAGAACCGCCTGTGGCATGAGGTATGAACGGTAACGGATGGGGATTATCAGCCTACCTTTATCGTCGAGTTGGTGTGAATATTCGCCCCAAAACATGAATGAATACCCCAAACGGCGGTGTGCCCTAGCAATGCCTACGTCGGGGTTCATTATACCACATTATCCCGCAAGACTGGGTTGAAAATCCCACAAATTAACTATGAACTTTTTATTTTGGCGGTGGACAGTTACTTAAGCTGGAGGAAAAGACAAGATTTCAATTGATTCGGAAAATTCGTCGGATTCTTCAGATTCGGAAGCTTATTTTGCGAATCTTTCGAATCAATTCAGGGGGGAAAACTGCAAAACCACAAATGCTGCGAATGAGAATGCTGATTCTTTTAGCGATTTTGGCGAAAGGATCCGCCGCCGCCAATTTTGCCAACTTGCGAGTTTTTATCGGCTAAATCGAGACACGAAGTGTTGGCGATATTGCTAATTCCGCCAATTTTGCCATTAAAGTGGATCGTTATTTTCATCTTTCAGCCACTGGCAACAGAGGCACGCCTCTACCCTACAAAATAGTTATTCCGCCATCGGCAAATCAGCGCATCACATCCCTATGACTGTCTTATACAGAGTAGCATAAAAGCACATACAAAGGGTGACCAAAATGTAACACTTTGCAAGGGAATTCTCTAACCAAAATGAGGGAAACCGGAAGTGATAATGGTTGAAGGATGGTTAGAAAGCGGTTTGGTGAACTTAGATGGTACTTTTTACACTCAAAGTTCAACCGCCTTTATGGGCGACGAAGCCAACAAATCGCAGGTAATTTGTTTTAGTGCAAAAAGTCGTTCGACCAGTAAGGCCGTGTTTATATGATTAGTGCGGGTTTTCCAAAGGACTAACTCTAAGCCACGGGGCATTCGTAGTCTGGCGGATAGGCATTCGATGACTGGACGATTGGCATAGGTTAGTAGAAAGATGCGACTTAATTCGGGCCAGTTATTGTTACTGTCGCGTCCCAGCAAATCGAGCAGCAATACGAGCAAATCATCCGCATGACGTTCGACGGCGATCAAACCCGCTTGATGGCGCGTTTCAAAATCAATGAGGTGTGCTTGATGGGTTTGAGCATCGTACAATACATTTTCAAGATGTGGATCACCATGTGACCACGGTTCGGTCAGTAGTAACATTGTTAGGCTGTGAGCGCGGCTAAACTCGGTGGCGGCGGTACGCATGATCTCAGCGGTTAAAGTATGCGTTTCCAAACAGCATTTCAAAGATATGCCGGGAACATTGGGGATGCGAACAGAGTCCGAACCGACGACGACAATCTCACTTTCTGCACCATACAAGAGGCGATAACTTTCAACCTCCCAGATTTGCCAGTCGCTGGTGTGGGCAAACATCCTAATTTTGCTATTCGAGAACTTTAGGAATAGATTGCCATAAACGATGATAAGGCTGCGCCCAAATCGCCGTTGTTTCAGCCAAAATGAGCGACCATTGATGACAACAGGTTGGCTGCGGTTGACCTGCACGGCATCAATCAAACGCGCCATTAATGCGGCACCGAGTTCATTGATTGACAAGGTAAACACCCGCGATGACGAGGACAATACCAAGTGCTTGCTTCAAACTAATTACTTCACGAAAGAGCAGCAAAGCAACAACCGCGATCATCACATGACTGAGGGCAGAGGTTGTATTGGCAGCAATCAGCGAACTTTTTGAGAGGATAGCGACCCATAAAACAGCGGACGCGGCCCATGCCAAAGCTGCTGAAATCCCCCACCAACTGAACAACATGTTCCATGTATCTTTATCACCAGAGAGTGCGGCAAACTTAAAGCCGATATGTCCATAGACGCTGGTGGCAAAAAAGATGAACCACAGACCGAACCTTGTAACTAGGCTTCCCCAATCGAACATACAATAACCTCCCTTGGGCAATTCCAGCGGATGGGCATCGTATCGTTTGCGCCACGACTGACAATCATGGTGCAGTTGTCTTGATGAAAAATATCGCCATTCCAGCGAAAGAACCAAGCACCGGGGAATAGTCTCCCGCGAAATTGAGTTAACACAAACTGACTGCCATGCAAATGGCCCGCCAGCACTAATTTATATCCCGCACGAACGGCCTGTGGAAAAACATCCGGCTCATGAGCGCACAAGATTGAGAATACATCAGGGTCGGCTGATGGTTGGCACGTCCCATCAATTCGCACCGTTGGGGACAAACTAAAAGAAGTTTCATTCAACCAGTGACTCTGTGCAGCCTCAACGCACTCGCGAACGCTATCGACACCCACATAGGATTCATGATTCCCACTGATCGCCCAAACTGGACAAATCACTTTAATACCTTGAATTAAAGTGGTCAATTCAGCAAAGGCACTTTTTGAATCGACCATATCACCACCCAAAAGCACTACTGCTGGCTGTGTAGATTGAACCACACCAATCAGTTGTTGGACAATATGCTCTGTTTGACGGGAAAGGTGCAAATCACTGGCATACAAAAGGCTTGTTTTGGGCGACGAAACGGAGAAGTGCAGATGACGCACAGTTAGCGTGCCCCGTGCGCCAATCTCAAGCATCCTGTTTGACCTGTTCGTACCACAAGACCACGCTCAAGCAGCCTAATGCCCATGATCTGACAAATCCCCTGCCCCAAAATCCACCAAACAGCATGACGAGCGCTAGACGCATGACAATCAACATGACATTCAGTGTCCCACCTGCCTTGATGGTCAACTGTCGGCTTTCGCGGAAAAGCTCTGGATAACCGTCTAATGCCAGCGGAAATAAAAAGACCATTTGCGCCTCAATGGCATAAAAGATGAATGCGGCAAAGGGAATCAGCAGCCATAACCCTATGGCAAGAGCAGCGAAGATCCATACCAATGCACCAGCAACACATAAGGCATACTTTAGGATTCCTAACTGTTGAAAATTGGCACTTACTAGCGGCAATTCAGTATTGCGCAGATGCGCCAAGACGAGACGCATCCATGCCGCACCGGACACAAATCCACTTTTCCAAGCGTCTTGTTGGGCAGTAGCAGCAAATGGTAAGGTTGGATCATCGTACAATGATTGCGCGTGTAACAGCAATGCGCGAGCCGTAATTTTCTGATTGAGGGAGCGTTGTCTTTGGTCAAGCATGATGTAATCCTGACACAAACAGCCAATGCATCCAACATAAAAAGGCCACGCCATTACCCAAAACCAGCATCCGATGGAGCAGTGTTTCAAAGGGTTTACAGCGACGAATGTGAAAGGCAAATTCGTCGTAGCTAATGAGTGCAACTGTCGTTATGAGCATCACGATTACCGGAATGAGTAGTGCAGCAGGTTCGTCTTCCCATGAGGCAACTGCCATCAGCAGAAATACAATACCGCCAGCACCTAATGCCAAAATATGACTATGATGTTCTTTGGGACTAACGGTTACATATATCTTGTGAAACCACCAATCCCCTGCTCCGCCGATGGTTGCCACTGCTCCACAAAAAGCTATCCCCCAAAACTGCCACGGGTATTGCGATGGATCGTTAAACCAAGCGAAATGAATATTGACATCTTTCGCCCACATTAAAGCAGTGAGGAATAATACTCCCGGCAGGAATAAGAGCGCTAAACTCAGTAGTGATGTAAGGCGGATGGCACGTTGATTGCGCGGCAAATCATCAAACGCCAGCCATACCGCCGACTGATCCAACCAATATTGGATGATAGGGTGATTGGGGTGGCTGTTTTCCGAACGTGTAAACATATGGTTTCCTTATCCATCTATTTAAAATAGAAAATAACCACGATAAGAGTAAGATACACAACTTCGTTCGGTTTTACTCAACGTTAAGACACCGATGTGCGTAAAACAGATAGCTCTCGCATCGTCAAACTTAACGCGCTACAATAGAACGCATATTCCGAAAGACAATGTGATAGGGTAATAGACAGGCATTTTTTGCGTCATCAAAGTGACCTGTTTTGACCCTGTATCAGGTGGATTATGACTTTCAAAGCCTCTGAACATATCGCTAATATTCTCTCCAGCTTGCCTATGAAGCCCGGTTGCTATCTGATGAAAGACAAAGATGGCAAGATCATTTATGTGGGCAAGGCCAAACGGCTGCGTAACCGTGTACGGAGTTATTTCAATTCCAGCGCGGAGGGGAACGCCAAGACGCTGCGGCTGCGCGAGAATATTGTGGACATCGAGATCATCGTCACCGAGACGGAAGTGCAAGCACTGATCACCGAAGAGACGTTGATTAAGCGCCACCAGCCGTTTTATAACATCAATCTCAAAGATGATAAGCATTACCCTTACATTAAGATCAACTGGCAAGATCCCTTCCCGAAGGTGGAAACGACTCGGCGCGTTTTGAAAGATGGCAGCCGGTATTTTGGGCCGTATGCGGCGATGTGGGCTGTACAAAATACACTGCGGACACTACGGCGAGCATTCCCCTATTTGACGTGTGACCGTGTGATTACGGGCATGGATGAACGTCCGTGTTTGTTTTACGACATCAAGCTGTGCAATGGGCCGTGCATCGGGGCAGTGAACCAAGAAGAATATCGCAACATGATTAGCGAGTTGATGGATGTGCTAAGCGGCAAAAGCGAACCGGTGGTCAAGCGGATTACAACCGATATGCAAGCGGCGGCGGAAGCGCTCAACTTTGAACGAGCCGGTGTACTGCGTGACCAATTAAAGGCAATTGAGTACATCACCCAACGGCATAAAGCGGTTAATCCGGAGATGACTGATCATGATGTTATCGCACTGGCGCGGGATAAGAATGATGCCGCCGTACAAATCTTGTTTATCCGCAACGGCAAGCTGGTGGGCAGTGATACGCGTATGTTGACAGGCGCTGAGGATGAGCCGGATGCGGAAGTCCTTGAATCGTTCTTGACACAGTTTTATTCCGAGGCAGCGGAAATTCCGCGTGAGATTATGTTGCCAAGCGAGGTGGAAGGCGCACGTATTATCGAACAATGGTTGAGGGATAAACGGCGTGGTCAGAAAGTAACGATCACGGTGCCACAGCGGGGTAATAAGCGCGACTTGATCAAGATGGCGCAGGAAAATGCCACTGAAGGTCTGCGCATGATGCGCGAACAATATGAGGCCGATACGCACAAACAAGAAGAGGCATTGACCGCGCTGCAACGCGAATTGAGTTTGCCAACTCCACCGAACCGGATTGAGTGCTTCGACATCAGCACAACGCAAGGAACAGCGATTGTGGCCGCGCGGGTGGTGTTTGTACAAGGTGCGCCGCGCAAAAGTGAATATCGTCGTTTCAATATTAAGACCGTGACACATAGCGGGCCGGATGATTATCAGTCGATGCGGGAGGCGCTGACACGGCGCTTCAACCGTTGGAAAGGCACGCTGGATGACCCTACACAGATCGCACCGGGTAAGGAAGATCACGATGAGACATGGCGCTTGCTGCCAGATTTGTTGATTATCGATGGTGGTAAGGGGCAACTCGGTATCGCGATTGAGGTGCTGACCGAGTTCGGTCTAATGGGACGTGTGCCAGTAGTGGGATTAGCCAAGCAATTTGAAGAGATATTCTTCCCGCACAACCCTACCCCGCTGGTATTGAATCGGCGGAGTCCAGCACTGTATCTGGTGCAGCGGGTGCGTGATGAAGCGCATCGCTATGGCATCACGACACATCGCAATCAGCGGACAAAGTTGGGGATGATGAGCCGATTGGAGCAAATCCCTGGCA
>JACDGI010000874.1 GCA_013821665.1 Anaerolineae bacterium | reverse complement strand
CTACCACACCGCTCGGACACGCGCCATCGCCGGCTTAGTTAATCGCCATCTGATGGCTTGTGCTGTGGCATGACATCTGCTTCTCTCCTCTTCGTTTTCCTTTTCCTCTAATTGCGAAAGTTATCTACTAACTAAAGAATACCATAGAAATTACTTTTTGCACCCATACCAATTTCGTGACAATGAGTAATGTAATATACCACGTCACACATACTTCATCAATTAAACTCTGTATTTAGGCATAAATTGCAGGTTTAAACTATGCTCATTAGAAAATGTATAGAAAATACTTTTAGGATATATTACTTCAACAGATACAACTATAAATTACAATGTGTCAACGTGTGTATTTTGGCAGAAGAATCATTTCGTCATACAAATATTAAGGTTTACAGCTTTACCATATATCCAAGTTATGGGGACTGAGTGAAAATTTTATTGGCCTTTGGTGAGCGGTTGCCAGATACTGGTATCAAGATGATCCGTGGGCGCGAAGCTAAGGAGGGTAAACGTCTTAGCGTCAGCAGATTTTAAATAGTAGACAAGATATTCTTGATTCGCTTTGAACCGTTTGTCTGAGGCAAGGCTATGCTTAAAAGGAAGAAACGTGCCGTTCGGTGTCGTCAAAACAACAGGCTTCCAAAATCCCCAAGTGGAAGGCAACTTATCTGGCGCGCGAAAGACACCAAAATGTACTCGAATTCGTCGATAACGACGTGCGCGAAAAAAAAGTAGGATTCCACCGACTAACAGGGCACCGGCACCCAACATCCATAAACCGCCTACAAAGAGCGTCACTAGGAAGCTACGCAGCAAAATAATGGCTGGAACCATGAGCACCAAAGCCGTAATCAGTGGTTCAGTCACGACCTCACGCCACTGGTCACTATGCAGCTTGCCGCGTCGATTCGCCAGCAGTCTAGCACGCATTTGAGGGGAAACACGGGTATCAATTACAGCATTCATAAGATAGGATGTTAGCTGTCCGTTATCGCTTATTCAAGTGCAGTTACTTTGACGGGGCTGCCTAATTGCAAGACCAATACACTTGCCACAATAAAGGTGCCTCCAATAAGCTGTACCGGAAGCATTTCCTCACCGAGAAAAATACGTGCGAATATCAATGTTAGAATAGGTTCAACTGTGCCGATCAAGGATGCACGGGCTGCGCCAACTTTTTGAATGCCTACCGTCAAGAAAAAGCCACCTAATACGGTGCTGATTGTGGCAATCCCCAACATCCGCAGCCATAACTCGATGCCCTGCGGATGATGCGCGGCGAGCAATGGCATTGAAAACGTCATCTCTCCCAAATGATCCCAAAAGTTCCCCGGCATTTGTGCCGCACGGAATGGGATGAGAACCAGTAAAAATAGGAACGCGCCGGTGGTCGACCACGCGCTGGCTGCACCTAAGGCCGTATGCCCTTTTAATAACCGTCCGCTGAGTATGAAGTAGATTGCTACGATAAAAGCGGTAAATAATGCCAACAGAACACCCACAAGATTATCGTTACCAATGCCATGCCCAAAGTCAGGTACCGTCAGGATAATGCCAATGGTCGTCAATACTAACGCGCCCCACCCCGCTATCGGCAAGCGCTCACCCATCAAAGCGGATAGTACAGCCACAATCGCTGGATATGTATAAAACAAAACTACGAATGTGCCAGCCGGAATACGTTCGAAGCCCCAGAATGTCGCAACTGCCGCCAGCGCCAAAAGTGTGCCCATTCCCATGAGCCGCCACCGAGGAAGGGGTCTATCACCGGCTGGCTGGCGCAAAAAGCGTACCATCAGCCAGAAGAGAGGCGCAGCTAAGGCAAAGCGCCATGTGGCAATATCGAGTGCGTTGAGGCCCGCGTTTTGTAAGGCCCTAATAAATACAGGCAGCATCGAATAGCTGGTAACAGATGCCAAAATCAAAAGCATACCGTCGCGCTGGTTTCGCAGCATATTTTGGCTCATCCTGTCACCGAGGGCATATCATCTATTAGGGGCTTTGTAGACGCAGAATCACGCTGTAGCTGCAACAGAACCACACTGATTAAAATAAAGACTGCACCTAGAATTTGGATTATTTGCAGATTTTCGTGGCGGATAATGACTGCCCAGAGGAGAGTCAAAACCGGCTCGATCATGCTGATGATGGCGGCCCGTGGCGCACCCAAGCGGTGCATTCCGGCATAAAAAGCAAAAATGGGGATTACCGTACTGACGACTGCTAAACCTAACAATCCCAGCCAGACATTCAGATTGGGTGGTATGGTGGTCGAGCCGCCTTGTAGTGCCCTTATCGCTATCACAGCTAGAACATAGATAAACGAGCCGGTGATGCTCCATGCGCTCGCCATTGAGAGATCGGTGACACCACGCAGCACACGATTGCTCAGCAGGATATAGACCGCGTAAGTAGCAGCATTGACAAGTACCAGCACTACCCCAAGCGGATCCACACCACCAAAGCCTTGAAAGAGGTTTGGAACAGTCAACACCACGCCTATCAAGGTCAAGCCGAGGGCAGACCATGCCCTACCCGATAAGTGTTCTCCGAATAGGATGGCACCAATGGCTACGAGTGCGGGATAGGTGTAAATCAGCACGGTATAAAGCGATACCGGCAGCCGTTCGACGGCGAAGAAAGCAACCATTGCTACTACGCCAAATAATAAGCCCATGCCGAGTAATCGACTACGCGGCATATGACTTCCATAGGACACGGGTTGTTTGCGCTTCATCCAAGCGATTGCCAGCCACGTAATCGGTGTGGCGACCAAAAAGCGCCAGACCAGAATATCCAGCGGATTGAAGGTGCTGTTGTCGTAAATGAATTTGGTGAAAATAGCGAAGAACGAATAGCCTGAGGCTGCGATAAGGATCAATAACAGGCCATCGCGTTGGGTGCGGCTCATAACATTCCTAATTTGCGATAATCAATAAGGTGGTAACTATAAAGTCTGTGACAGTCTATGTGCAACACCAAATAATGCCATCAATAAACAATAAAAAAGGGCGAAGTTATGCTCCGCCCTTCATATCAACTGAGAAGCACAAGACTTATTTTATGAGAGTCGTTGCGGCTATGGTGAGGTTATCCGTCAGGTT
>JACDGI010000873.1 GCA_013821665.1 Anaerolineae bacterium | reverse complement strand
TAAGAGACCATTTGAATATTCCTGTTGGGTAGAATGGAGGTACCAACCAAACATTCGAAACCAAACAGGAATAGAAACCAGTGTGTCACAAAAGGAAGCGTTATACCAGTGATCTGAGCGAGAGTCAGTGGGCAAAGTTGAGGACGTTATTACCGATAAACGAAAGCGGACGGGGACGACCCGTTGAGATCGACATGCGCGAAGCGGTCAATGGCATGTTGTATGTGACGAAAACAGGCTGCCAGTGGGAAAACCTGCCCAGCGAGTTCCCGCATTACCAGAGTGTCTACTATCATTATCGAAAATGGTGCTTGGATGGGACATGGGAGCGGGTGAACCGGGATTTGGTTCATCAAGGGCGACGAGCAGTTGGACGCTGTCCGCATCCCAGTGCAGGGATCATGGATAGCCAAAGCGTGAAAACCACTGAAGTCGGTGGTCAACGGGGTTATGATGCCGGTAAAAAGGTCAAAGGGCGTAAGCGTCATATTTTGGTGGATACCTTGGGTCATCTGTTGAAAGTGCTTGTGCTCACCGCAGACATCCAAGATCGAGATGGTGCCAAGTTGTTATTGCTGTCGTTGTTGCCTATCCTTCGCTTACGGTTGCTGAAAATCTGGGCGGATGGTGGCTACCGAGGCACCTTAATCGACTGGTGTCAGCAGGTTCTGAAAATCCTTTTAGAGATTGTATCCCCTTCGCCTGACCGGAAGGGTTTCGCGGTTTTACCAAGACGATGGGTAGTTGAACGCACTTTCGCTTGGCTGAGTAATTATCGCCGTTTAAGCAAGGATTATGAGGAATGTGTCCGTAGCAGCGAAGGTGTTATTTAAATTGCCTCTATTCATACCTTGCTCAAACGTCTTCCATCCTAATATTCAAATGGCCTCTAAGGGATACATATTCGGCTAAAGTTATTTTTGAATCTTCATTTAACAATCGCTCACGCATATATGATCTAACTGTGTCAATTGAATCTGGAGCATGAGACCAGACGAGATGATCAAACGCATCATGGTCAATTTGTTCCTTAAGAACCCGTTCAACGAAAACAGTTTTCCCAATACCGGCTACTCCTACGATATGGTAATGCTTAATTTTACTCTTTCTTACAAGCAGCAACTCTTTTTCACGCTCAATCAGTTCGGCAATCGTGCCTTGATGTGGTAATTGGAAGTAGAGTATCTGTCTACGTCTCGATTCTCTTGCATTTTGTTCCATTCGCACAAGGTACTTTGCAAGCTGATCAATGGTATTGCTCTGATAACGCCGTATAGTGCGGTCATCTAACCGAACCAATTGGCAAAATTGTTGCTGAGTAATTCGCAAATTCATTTCAATATAATGAAAATATAGCCATGACCAACCAATTAAATCCGAATTGCCAGTCGTTGCGTCTTCTAAAATCACATGGGTTGCATTCAATAAAGGAATATCCATGTCAACCGGAGCAAACCCGTGCAAATTCCGTTGGCGTAGATATTCGGTACGTATTGTCGAGACTAGCAGATCATTGAGCGCAAATTTTCGAGGATTCTGAAAAAACGTGAAATCAGATGTGAGCATATGTGAGTCAATAAGGTGCAAGTGCTGCAAAGGATTTGCGGGGTTGGTAGGCGTGGCTTGGATCAACTGATCCAGTGCTTCGCGAACATATTCATTTGTGATTAAAAGTAATTCTGGAGTTACCACAATGCATCGGAGAATGTGCAAATACCTGCGTGCGTTCCTAATCGTTTGTACATTTGGAAACCAGTGAATGGATGGCTCAAAATCCCATCGTGTATTGCCCATGATCGTCCACGAACGCTATTCCAAAAGTTTTCCTGCCTAAACACTTGTTTATTGGAAAGTTTTAGAAATAGTTCACCATTCGGTCTAAATTCCCGATCAATACGGCACATCTCCTTATAGCCACGCATGTAATTAAACCCGTAGCGTTCGAAAATCCATGCGTTATGATACGCCAAGGGTTCAATTAGAAATAAATCATGCCCCATTTTACTGACAAATTCTTCAAACGCTGGAACCGACTGACTAAATGATCGAAGACCTCTACGGATTTGCCCCGGTGCTAAACCTGCTTTCATCGCCTGTTCTTCGGCAACAAGATTACGACTTGTCGTCCCAAACTGGGTACTATTTCCATGTCCATCAATATCAGTATCAAACCGCGGCGCTTCAAGATCATTTACAACAACCAGCAATACAAGCAATTGATTGTTAAAAGTATCGGCCATATTAATGTAAAGTACAGGATCACGATCTTGAATATCCCGTTTCGCAAAGATTTCCACAGCCCTACTTCCGCTTGGGCAGCGAAAATTCACCACTTTCCCTCCATTTCTAGTGAGGGAATCCTTTGCAATACTGTAAGTTGAGTATATCCAATCAGGCACTAACGACTGATAGATTGACTGTTTCTCTTCATCCGGTAAAGCATTGATTTCTCGGATGGAACTGGGCAATTTCATCGTCAATGATAGTTTGCTTTCATGACACGGCGAATCTCGCGGTCGGCATCTCGTTTCGCAATAGAATCCCGTTTATCGTATTCTTTTTTGCCCTTAGCCAATGCAATTTCGACCTTTGCACGCCCTCGTTCAAGGAAAACCATTGTCGGTACAACCGTATAGCCTCTTTCACGACTCTGTGAAATAATCTGGGCTATTTCCTTTTTGTGTAGCAATAATTTGCGTGGGCGCATCGGATCAGCATGACCAAACAATGCACCTTGTTCGTATGCTGAAATATGCACGCCGATGAGCCATAGCTCACCATCTCGTTCCTGAACAAACCCATCCCGCATATTAATATTATTAGAACGGATGGATTTTATCTCGGATCCCTGTAGGACAATACCAGCACTAAAAGTGCGTTCGAGATGATAATCGTGTTGTGCCTTGCGATTACGTGAAATGACTTTTATATCTGCCATACTGACCTGTTATTTTGGCTGAAGCATTATTAAAAGCTGACGAACTGCCTCACCAAGTTCTACATCCCGACCATTAACGTCCGGGATCATTGAAATCGTTGGTTCTAGTCCCTGTCCGTCAAGATGTTGATGATTAGGTGTGAGCCACTCCGCTGCGGTAATATGC
>JACDGI010000872.1 GCA_013821665.1 Anaerolineae bacterium | reverse complement strand
GTTTACACCTGCCTCGAATAGGCTGTTCGTATAACTGCCCTCTTTGGGCTTTGCCTTGCGCTCATGAATAAATTCTTCGAGCAGATACAACATGTCAGCCATAATATCCCCTTGCTGATCGTTTCGATATTCAAACTTGACAAACAGAACACATGTTCATATAATGAAGTTGGAAAATAGTGTAATTTTACACTCAATCAGGATTGTAACCGTAGGGCCACGATATATCGTGGCCGCGCTAAATAACCACATCAAACTTTGCTTTACAACGATCACCAATCACTGAATAAACTCAATGATAACCAAATCACTTCTACCCGCCCAACAACACATCACCAACCGACTTTTAATAACATCCATTGGCAGCACTTCGGCGGCTTTCTCTCCTACATCCGCCATGCACAAATGGCAAAAAGTGCAGCGGCGGATACACGCGAGCCAACCGCTGCACTGGCGGCAACAGCCGAGCCATCTGCCGTGCAAAAATGTCAATTCGGCGGATCACTCCCTCACATCCGCCTGCCATTTCGGCGGGAATTATGCAAAATCTGCAACAAAATTGCATTTTGTGCATTAAGCCTAATCGCTAATCGCTGTCTTTAACTGATCAAAGAAACACGAAACCGCACCCGTATGACATGCTGGCCCTGCTGGTTCAACTTGGATCAGAAGCGTATCGCCGTCACAGTCCACATGGATCTCACGCACACGCTGAACATTACCGGAAGTCGCGCCCTTGTGCCAGAGTTCGTTTCGGCTCCGGCTCCAAAAAACCGCCTCTCCCTTTTCCAACGTCAACTTGAGGGATTCGCGGTTCATGTAAGCCATCATCAACACTTGCTGTGTATTTACGTCTTGAACAATCGTCGGGACAAGCCCACGCTCGTCCCATTTTACCTGCTCGAACATTTAGAGTGCCTCCCAACCATGCAGACGCATCGCCACACCCTGCTCAGCTAGATAGTTTTTTAGATCTCCAATCCGAATCTCGTTGTAGTGGAACAAGGTCGCAGCTAAGGCTGCATCGGCTTTCCCAATAGTCAACGCGTCCTTAAAATCGTCCATCTTACCTGCCCCGCCCGACGCAATCACCGGTATCGAAACGGCCTCGGCTACAGCCTGTGTCAGTTCCAAATTGTATCCGGCTTTCGTCCCATCTCGATCCATGCTGGTCAGTAGGATTTCACCCGCACCACGGTCTTCTACTTCCTTCGCCCAGCTAATCGCCTCTTTATCCGTAGGCACACGCCCACCGTTGATATGCACGATCCATTTTCCATCCAACCATTTAGGGTCAATCGCCACTACGATACACTGGCTCCCGAACCCCCAAGCGCCATCGTTAATCAGTTGTGGAGTTTTAATCGCCGAGCTGTTAATCGAAACCTTGTCAGCCCCCGCCAGTAATGTCGCCCGTATATCTTCGACCGACCGTATCCCCCCACCCACGCAAAACGGGATGAAGATCGTATCCGCTACTCGCCTCACCATATCCAACGTGGTATTCCGTCCCTCGTGCGAAGCCGTAATATCGAGGAAAACCAGTTCATCCGCCCCTTCACGGTCATAAACACTGGCTTGCTCGACTGGATCACCCGCGTCACGTAAATTGACGAAGTTCACGCCCTTCACCACACGCCCATCCAACACATCCAAACATGGAATAATTCGCTTAGCCAGCATCCTTGCCCTCCGCAATCGCTATCGCGTCTGCCAACTCAAATCGCCCCTCGTACAACGCCATGCCGATGACCGCTCCAGCTACGATGTTTGTCGCCTTCAGCCGTTTAATATCGTCTAATGTCCCCACCCCGCCCGACGCGATGACTTGCATTGCGGTTTCCCATGCCAGCATCGCCGTTGCCTCAACATTTACGCCTTGTAAAAGTCCATCGCGGTTCACATCGGTATACAGCGCATGAACAACGCCTCGTTCGACCATTTGTTTACCCAGTTCAAGAGGTGTCATGTCCGTCTTATTCTGCCATCCACGCGTCGCGACTTTTCCATCACGCGCATCCAACCCAACACAAATTCGTTCACTTCCCCAACGCGTCACAGCCTCGCTCACCAATTCGGGATGCTCAATTGCTGCCGTTCCAATAATGACCCGTGTTGCCCCTTGCTCAATCGCGCGTTCAATATCGGTGATTGTCCGCAATCCACCTCCAAATTGAACCTTCACATCAAACTTAGCCACCGCCTCTAAAATTCGGGCATTCGGACTGTCCACAGTATCTGCAAACGTTCCATCCAGATTAACGATGTGAATCCATTTCGCCCCTTGCGCTAACCACTGTTGCGCTGTCGCGATTGGATCTTCGCTAAATACCGTTTGACGGTTCGGATCGCCTTCTTTCAAACGTACAACTTTCCCACCCCGCAAATCAATCGCCGGATAAATAATCATACGCTCACCTTCAGGAAATTGGTGTAAATCTGTAAACCCATTGTCTGGCTCTTTTCAGGGTGGAATTGTACGCCGTACACATTCTCGTGCTGGACAATCGCTGTGAATGGAACGCCATAATCCACCTCGGCTATCACGTCTTCAGGACGTTCAGGTGTGCAATAATAACTGTGGACAAAGTAACCATAACTCTCAGGTGTTAGTCCATCTAAAAGTTGGCACTCCCGACACTGCCGAACTTGATTCCAACCCATATGTGGAACTTTGAGAGTCGCCATTTTAGGGAAGCGTGTCACGTAACCGGGGATTATTCCCAACCCTTCAAAATTGCCCATCTCATCGCTTGTGTCAAACAAGAATTGCATCCCTACACAAATGCCGAGCATAGGGATACCTGCAACTGCCGCGTCCTTGAGTGGCTGAATGAGATTACGCTTTGCCAACTCGTTCATCCCTGCTCCAAACGCACCAACCCCCGGCAAAATAATCTTGTCTGCGCCCTTCAAATCACGCCCGTCTTGGACAACCCTCATATTTTGTACACCCAGATGGCTAAGCGCGTGCAAAACACTCCGTAAGTTACCGGCTCCGTAATCCACCACAGCTAACATCGCCTCTCACCTCCCTAGATAAAAACAAAAATCCCCGCACGGTGCGGGGACTTCCAAAATCAAACATGATGGGACGGTCTATATC
>JACDGI010000871.1 GCA_013821665.1 Anaerolineae bacterium | reverse complement strand
AATATGAGTATCGAATTTGGAACGAAGAGCGATGAAGTCTCCCTCAGATGCTTGAGATGAATTAGTCTTGATTACACAATTCTCCCTCAAATACCACCTGAGTGGTTACGAAAAAACTGTATTTGACTATATCGAACAGTTGACAGAATTATTCAGTCAGTCACCTGAAGGCCAGCAAATAGTCGCGCAACAAAAAAGTATTCAATGGACTGCCATGTTCATGGAGTATGCTTACGAGTATCAAGACACTTTAGTGCCTGAAATGTCTGAGGACGATGTGGAAGAAGTTGTATTCGACATATTTCCTGAAACGTTATCAACGCCTGCCACAGAAGCGCCCCATATCATCAATGAATTACGCGCTTTTTGGCAATTTCTTGCCCGCGAATATCACTTAGAAAATGCCCCAAGATGCGTACAAATATTTACGGATGAGGCAGTTACTGACCTCACAGAATTACTGGCTGATCCCTTGAATTATGGAATGGCAAAGTCGATGGTCATGGAAGGCCTTGCTCAAGACATTGATATGACCGACGAAAAGCAGGTCAATAAATGGATGGCAGAATACAACGAGAAATTGGCTGCCGAAATGCTTCAAGACCGTTCGTCATTTCCACATATTTTTGATACGCCCTTTCCCTCTGACCCTTATGGCTTCGGCTTCGGTGATAGCGGAGGCAAACAAAAAGCCGATAAAGCTAAGAAGGCCAAACGCAAAATGAAAAAGGCTTCTCAAAAGAAAAACCGAAAGCACAAGTAATCCAGAATCCCACAAAATCCAACAATTCCACAGTCGATAACCCACAGAATCCCGCATAATCCCACGGCTATCCCGCAGGGCGAATCCCACATCCGCCCTGCATTTTCCCACACGATTGTGTTAGGCTGTACGTTCCAATTGTAATTATCCCACCAGAGAACAACAGCCTATGACCTCCCCTACTATTGTAATTAAAGCCGGTCGCGAGAAACCGATTAACCAACAGCATCCCTGGATTTTTTCAGGCGCAATTGATGCGATTAATGGTGATCCCCAAGGCGGCGACATCGTGACGGTGACCGATAAAAAAGGCAAATTCCTTGCACGGGGTTATTGGAACGCCAGATCGCAAATACAGGTGCGAATTCTCACATGGCAGGACGAGCCGATTGATGAGGCTTGGTGGCGCAAGATGCTCAAGCGGGCGATTGAGGGGCGCGGGATTCAGGCAGGTGCCTCTAAGCGTGGCGCGCCCAATGCTTATCGCCTCATCAATGCAGAAAACGACTTTATCCCCGGCCTCATTGTTGACCGCTATGGTGATTGGCTGGTACTACAAGCCCTTACTTTGCACATTGATCAGCAGAAACTCATGATTAGTAAGTTGTTGAATGAGTTACTCGATGTAAAAGGCATGTACGAACGCAGCGATGTTGATGTACGTGGTAAAGAAGGCTTAAAAGAGTCGGTTGGAACTTTGCTGGGCGAAGAACCACCAGAACTGATTGAAATCTATGAAGGGTCCAAGATACTGGTTGATGTTTATAACGGACACAAGACCGGTTTTTACCTCGACCAGCGTGATAACCGCGAGATTGTTTCCAAATTAATATCAGAAGACCTAAACGGGCATTGTGATTTGCTCAACCTGTTCAGCTATACGGGTGCTTTCGGTTTGCACGCGCTACGAGGTGGCGGCGCTCATGTGGTCAATGTCGATTCCTCGCTTGACGCGTTGGAACTCGCGGAAAAAAACATCCAACTCAATGGCTATGACAAAGGCGAACATGGTGAGTCCTATGAAGTGATTCAGGCGGATGTGTTTGAGCTACTGCACGATTATGCGGATGAGAAGAAGCAGTTTGATATCGTGATCCTTGATCCGCCGAAGTTTGCCCACAATGCAGGACAAGTTGAGAACGCAGCGCGGGGTTACAAGGACATCAACCTGAATGCGTTCAAATGCGTGAAAGCCGGTGGCTACATGATGACGTTCTCATGTTCAGGGGCGATCACCAGTGATTTGTTCCAGAAGATCGTATTTGGGGCACTGGCAGACAGTGGGCGACAGGCACAAATCCTCAAGCACCTTGGCCCGGGCGATGACCATCCGGTGGCGCTGACATTCCCAGAAGGCGCGTACCTCAAGGGGCTACTGCTGAAGGTCTATTAGTTTTAAGTTTCAAGACGCAAGTTACAAGCTGGAAGTGGTAATTGAGTGGCGGATGAGGCGTGCCTCATCCCTACGGTAATTCGCGTGGTTGAAGAAAAATCCTCGACGGTTGATTACCACACTAAAAAGTTAAAGTCATAAGAATTCGAATGCGGAAGATTCGCAATTTGTGCCGAATTTGCATAATTCCCGCCGAAATGTCTGGCGGGATTACGGGAGCAATCCGCCGAATCGACACAACTGCATGGCGGGACGCTCGGCTGTTGCCGCCAGTGCAGCGGTTGGCTCCCGTGTGTCCGCCGCTGCACAATTGGCAGTGCCGTTGCAGCGGATGGAAGGGAGCGTCCCGCCGAGGCTGCGCTATTCGAGGCATTCAACTAGACTGCCGTTGGTAACGAAACGGCATGAGATAGCACCATTTGCCATTCATCGTCAACACGATTGAAGATATTGGTGATGGCAATTTTGTCTATCACACCTTCTCCGTTTGAAAAGCTCATGTGCGCGATTTGCACGCCCATCAAGACCGCTACATCTCCCCAAACATCAACTTGAAGGTTGTCGCAAGTGATGGACTTCACCATCAGCGGCATGGATACGAGGGTTCTAATAAATTCACTGCGATTCTGATCCGGTTCAAGTGGTGAAACACAGCGATAATTCTCTGCCAGAATTGATTCAAAATCGGCAGCGGATTGACTTTGGAGCGCCGCCCAAAAGCGCTGCTGCACTTTTATAATGCTTTCGATGGGTGTTAATGTGAAGTAGGACATACTCAAAGTGTTCCTCTAGACTGACGAAAGCGCTCACACAAGGTTGATGGTGATTGTGAGGTAAACGATCCTGACAAGAAATGGCAAGCATACGCTTATGAAAGGGTAGCACCACACTAATCGGTAGAATAGCATTTATTCTAATTCGAATATTCATGGTGATCTCTACAAGTCTTTAAAGC
>JACDGI010000870.1 GCA_013821665.1 Anaerolineae bacterium | reverse complement strand
GTATTCAAAATCCTGTGACCCTGACCATTCGTCCGGTTGATTCAGGCCGTAGCTTAACCGAAGCCAATTTACCGGCCTTGATCTTTATACCCCTCATTTTTTCCTTCGTCTTCCTCATGTCTTCGAATGTGACCAGCGGCTTCTTAATGGGCGGAATCGTTGAAGAACGCGCTAATCGCATTATGGAAATCCTCATCACCAGCATCACGCCCATGCAAATGTTGATGGGCAAAATCATTGGTCTGGGTGCGCTGGGTTTGACTCAATTGGTCATTTGGGGTGGTGCGGGCGCATTTCTGATGCGCTTCGGCCAGCGTTTTCCTTTTCTAAATGGCATCAATTTTCCCGTAGACATGATGGTAGTCTTCGTCATCTTTTTCTTGGTCAGTTACTTTCTCCTTGCTAGTTTGATGGCAGGTATTGGCGCAGTTGTGGGTTCAGAACAGGAAAGCCGCCAGTTTGCGTCCATACTGTCCTTGGTGCTGGTCATCCCCTTTTTTTTCCTTACCACTTTTATCAACGATCCCAACTCACCGTTGGCTTTGGCACTGACCTTTATTCCCTTTACCGCGCCCATGACAATCTTGTTGCGTATGGGCTTTAGCAATGTTCCCATCTGGCAGCTTGGTCTAAGCCTAGCCATATTGATATTGACCAGCTTTTTTGTCATCTGGGCTTCTGCCCGTGTATTCCGTTGGGCATTACTGCTTTATGGCAAGCGCATCGGTTTCCGCGAAGTTTTGCGTGTCATTTGGTCTTCGCCGGAAATGGGTGTTTCCGTGAAATCGGAAGCAGGGAGTAGCAATAATGTTTAGACATATTGAGCACGTATTTCTCTACGAGTTTCGCCGTAATTTTCGGCGCAAAGGTTATCTTTTCACCACTTTTGGCATTCCAATCATTGCCTTTGTTGCCTACTTTAGCTATCAGGCCATCAATACCTTAAATACGCGCAATGCGTCGCCTATCGATAGTGCTGCACAGGCTTTAGCTTCGACAGCAGAATTATTTAAAGGAATTTCTAAGGCAGGCTATGTCGATCAGTCTGGTCAATTTCCGGACGCAGGCGATCTCAAAGATAAACTGTCGCGTTTTGATGATGAGACCTCCGCACAATCAGCCTTAAGCGCAGGCAAGATTGATCTCTTTTATATAATTCCAGCCGACTATCTGAAAACAGGTGATGTCACGTTGGTCATGCCGCGTCTTAATCTGGGTCAAATCAGTTCTGATCCGGTGCGTCGTCTTGTTCTGGGCAAACTTTCGCAAGGCGTGGATAGCAATCTATTTAGTCGTCTTGTTGATCCTGTGGACGTACAGGAAATTAATCTTCAACGGGATTCATCCGGTAAAACGAAAACCAACTTTGGGGCGGATTTTGCTGTAGCCTACCTATTCGCGATTTTGTTGATGTTGGCAGTTTTCACCACCAACGGCTACATGATGCAAACCGTGATTGAGGAAAAAGAAACCCGCCTGATCGAAATTCTCATCTCATCTATGCGCCCCACGCAGCTTCTCGCCGGTAAAATCTTGGCCTTGGGTTTGCTGGGCTTCCTTCAGATCGTCGTTTGGTTATTTTCAATTGTCTTGTTAGGGCGTTTAGCCGCTGGCAGTGGATTAACCGCGCTTGTCGCACTCATCAGCTTGAACTTAACACCTGTCCAATTGTTGGTTTTCCTGCTGTATTTTGTCTTTGGTTATCTATTTTTCGCCGCAGCTTATGGCATGGTTGGTGCGATTTCCGCTTCGATGCAAGAAGGCCCACAGTTCGCGGTGTTCTTTACACTCCCCGCTGCTATTCCGCTCTATTTCATTGGCTTGTTTACCACCTCACCGGATGCCCCATTACCTGTCATCCTCAGCTTAATTCCGGTCACAGCCCCGTTGTCGATGGTCATGCGGATTTCGCTGACTCCTGTTCCGGCATGGCAAATCGTTGTCAGCTTAATTTTGTTAATTGCTTTAGATGCGGTGATGATTTGGTTGGCTGGACGGTTGTTCCGCGTTCAAACACTGCTCGCCGGTCAAGCACCCAAACTTCGCGATATTCCACGCCTCATACGCGGATAAAAATACAGGCGGTCTCCCAAATTGGTGACCGCCTGTATATCAATTCAGTAGGGGAGTACCTATGTGTACTCCCGCTTTAATGAATTACCGGATAAAGTTGCTAAACTAACCCGCCCACGTAATCATTCCCGGTAGGAATGATGTGTGTAGATAAGGATGATAGGGCATGACACGCACCGAAAGCCCTCGCTCGCCGCTGGTATCATAAGTTACTTTGGCAGTGAACTTACAGGTTCCGTTGCCATCTACGCCGCTGCCTTTCATGTCCACAGCTTCGGCCTGTTCGCTGATCGTACCCAGTGTCGTCAACTTGCCATAATACACTTGTACTCGCACTTCTTCGGGTGTCAATTGACCGAGATCAACCATCGCCGTAACCTCGATATTGGCTCCGACTTTGATTTGCGTTTGTGAAATCTTCACATCCTGAATTTTGACAAATTTCCAAGCGCCGTTCAATTTGCTGCGCCAGTTGGTATAGGCCAAGCCTTCTTTCATGTTGTCTTCGGTCATAGCCAATACCGTCTTGTAGTTCGGCATATAGAACTTGTCAGCATATTCCTGCACCATCCGGCGCGTGTTAAAGTAAGGTGCCAGTGTCCGCATGGATCGCTTGACACGTTCAATCCATTCACGCGGCAGTCCATCGCGTCCACGCGTGTAATACAGTGGAACGATGTCCTGTTCGAGCAGGTTATACAGCGCTTCACTTTCGACGTAATTCTGGTGTTCCCATTCAGTTTCGGGATACTCTTCGCCGTTGCCAATCGCCCATCCGACATCGTTGTGATAGGCTTCTGCCCACCAGCCATCAAGGATGCTGCAATTCAGGCCGCCGTTATAGATGACCTTCATGCCGCTGGTTCCGCTGGCTTCTTTCGGACGCTGCGGCGTGTTCAACCACACATCCACGCCTTGTACCAGATGCCGCGCAATATTCATGTCGTAATTTTCGAGGAAGACAATTTTGTGGCGGAATCCTTCTTCACGCGCCAGATTCACGATCTGCCGGATGAGATCTTTACCGCCAGTATCATGC
>JACDGI010000869.1 GCA_013821665.1 Anaerolineae bacterium | reverse complement strand
TTGAGCAAACTTACGAAATGTCAACACAGCAGATGATCTAAAGTGCATAACGCGAACGGAGAATAGAGAGGTAACTCATAGCGAACCCAACCACGAACACACCGAGCGAATTCGCCAGTAAATCACTGACAGATGGGGCGCGGTTCAGCACACCAAATTGAGAAAGCTCCGTCAGGCCACCTAACGACAACACCACAAACATGGCTAGAGGCAGCGCCCACTCACGCTTCAGCCGTATCGCCATGACCATATAGACTGCAAAGGTCAACACACCAAATAAACCAGCGTGACCCAAAGCGTCACCCAAATCGGTACTGCCGATGGTGCTGGTCATCAAGTGAACCAGTGGCAAGCGATCCGATTGGGTAGTCAAGATGATCGCCAATAGACCCCAAGCGACCAAAACGATCAGGCGTAGCGGTACAAATCCAAATCGCGTTTTCACAGGCAATTCCTCGTCTTATTGCATTGTATCCTAACAGGTTTTATACACATCTGCCCAACGGCTGCCCCACTTTCACATAATCATGTCATGAATGTGGCACGATTTATGCATAATTTTGTCATCAGGCCTTGCAAATTGATGTACCAAGGTTCATACTCTATTCTGATTAGTCAAAATTGACTAATCAGAATAGAGTAACCATGAACAGAGAACTTCTACTGTTAGGTCTGTTACGTCAGCAAGACATGCACGGCTATCAACTGCATGAATTTATCAATCGCAACATGTCCTCTTGCATTGATCTAAAAAAACCGACCGCGTACTACCTTTTGGAGAAAATGGTTGAGGCAGGGTGGATTAATGAAATCCAAGAGCACGAAGGTAACCGCCCACCGCGCAATGTTTTCCAGCTTACGGCTGAGGGTGAAGCTACATTCCAAAAGTTGCTGCGCGAAAATATTGGAACCTACCACAGCACCCAATTTGCAGACGACATCGGACTCGCCTTTTTAGACGCGCTCACGCCAGACGAAGCACGCGCCCTTTTAAACACACGGCGGGATTCAATCCTGCGTGCTTTGGCGGATGCCCAATTGGCTCCAAAGCATTCCGGTACTTCTCAACTCGTGATTGACCATCTGATTCATCATCTCCACTCTGAATTGGAGTGGCTGGATCAGGTGATAAAGCAGATCACCTCATTTACATAATCCATAAAGGATAAGAAAAACAATGCAAGCATTTTTACTACAACTGCACTCTGGCGTGCGTTGGTTGGTCATGTTGATTACGGTCGTAGCACTCGTTAAGCTGGCGCTCGGAATAGTCCAGAAGCAATCTTACGACAAACTCACGCAGCGCATTATGCTGGCTTTCAGCGGACTCATATCGCTTCAATGGCTTTTGGGCATCATTCTTTTAATTGCGATGGGCACCTTTAGCAGTGGGCAAATTTGGAGCCACGCCGGAACCATGACTGTAGCTGTTGCCGTATCGCATTTACACAACCGCTGGAAAAAAGCTGAAGACCCGGTACGGTATCGCATGAGCCTAGTCATTGTTATCGCAGTGCTGGTTCTGGTGGTCATCGGTGTGACTGTGGTCAACGGTTGGCAATAAGGCACATAACATGACTACCATTTCGCAGCCCACACAAGAGGAAAAGCTGGATTTCAAAAAAGTCCTTCCAATCTTCGTGATTATCCTAGTTGATTTACTGGGTCTGACCATTATTATCCCATTACTGCCGCTGTATGCCGCATCATTCGGTGCTGATCCCGTTATGATTGGCTTCCTCGGCACCGCTTATCCACTCATGCAATTCATTGGTGCGCCGCTGCTGGGCGGCTTATCCGACCGGTTCGGGCGCAAACCTGTTTTACTTGTAAGCCAGATTGGAACATTGGTTGGGTTCCTCGTGCTTGGGCTTGCTAACAGCCTTATCTGGATATTCATCGCACGCGTTATAGATGGTTTATCTGGTGCCAATATTGCCGCCGCACAAGCCGCAATTACGGACAGCACCAACGAGAAAACACGGGCGCAAGGTTTGGGTTTATTAGGCGCAGCCTTCGGCCTCGGTTTCATCATTGGTCCGATCATTGCTTTCGTTTCGCTCGGCCTCAGCCACAACAACTATCATGTGCCAGCATTCATAGCGGCTGCCTTCTCTGCCATGTCGATATTGCTCACCGCATTTTGGTTCAAGGAAACACTTGCAGTCGAAAAACGTGGTATGAAGAAGCGCGAAAACTTACTGGTTAATCTATCCCTAGCACTACGTAAACCTGTTATCGGTACCCTGTTAATCTTAATGTTTTGCCAGCAGTTTATCTTCGGTGCATTTGAATATCTCATCGCTCTATTCAATTTGAACCGTCTGGGTATCAGTGCATCTGGTAACGCCATCATCTTCGTGTTCGTAGGAATTATCATCGTATTGGTACAGGGCAAGTTCATTGGTCCGTGGAGCCGCAAATATGGCGAACGAAAGCTCATTTTCGCAGGGTTATTCTTGTTGGCTATCGGATTAACGCTGACATCGATAACACCTGCCCAAACTCTTCCCGGCTATAGTAAGGAAGCTGTACTAAAAGAACTCTCGCAAAATACCAGCGCCAGCGCTGAACTCGCTGTGCCTATTCCAGAAAATGGAAACAGTGGTTGGCTCGGCATCGCATGGATATTGGTGGCGATGATTCCGACCTCAATTGGCGGCGGATTGCTCTCACCGAGTATCAACAGCCTTTTAACTAAAAATGCGATAGGGGATGTGGGCGGCACACTGGGTATAAGCACTGCGCTGGTCAGTGCTGCCAATGCCATCAACCCATTAATTGGTGGCGGCGGGTTTAAATTACTCGGCTCAACAGCGCCATTTCTCATTGGAGGTGCGCTAATGGCTGTGCTTTTCATTGCAGCCCGTTCAAAGCTCACGAAGGTTTAAAAACGCCTATGATGCAGACGCGCATCAGTCACTAAGTAGCAGTCAATCATTTTTCACGGGGGGGCCGTTTGCGACCTCTCCCCCGACTATCCTCGCCAAAATTGTCAGCGATGGCTTAAGAGACTCACCGAGCAGCACCTGCAAGATGAAAAACATGAAAGCAAGTTATGAGCATTTTGAACCTTTGGCTATACATCGAAGTAGACAATAGATAGCATAGAAC
>JACDGI010000868.1 GCA_013821665.1 Anaerolineae bacterium | reverse complement strand
CACTTATTTTGATGATTTCCTGCAAACAACCACCATCGACTCTGATTCCATTCCGGTAGCCCAACCGAGACCGGCACGAGAAAACTACGATTTCAGTTTTGACTATAACGATGATGACGATGGCGCGACGGTTGCAGGGGTTGTACTCAGGTCAACACAAGAAAACACTTCTATGCCGGGAGAGTTTTCACTCGATCAATTGATGTCGGACATCAATGACCGGCTGACAACCCATAAGTTGAAAGTTCGGCCATTACCGTCATGGGATATGGATACGACGGCTTTCCATGCGCCGGTTACAGATACTCCGCAACTTCCGACAAGCAAAGGCGACACTACGATTCGGCGCAGACCGGGTGAACCGAGTTTCCTACCTGAAATGTTCCCGCCGGACGAGATCGTTCCACGAGAACTGCCTGTGCTTGAATCGAACGAAGCTGCCAGCGAAGTCTGGACGACACGGGCTTCCGAGCCAAGCCTCGAAACGATTGAACCTGTTGACGAAAACGACGAGACAATGGTTGAACCGGGTTATTTTGACGAAACGATTGTCAATGAACCGGTCACCACGATTGATGCCGATATGTTTTCCGGTATCTTGGACGAGGCTGCATCCTACGATGAAGCGCCACGCTATGACGAAGATGCTGAGTCATCAAGCAACCAAACTACGTTTGATTGGAATGAACCTGATTTAACGGTTGAAATTGAACCAACTGAAGGTGAATTCACAGCGCCGTATTATGAGGCTGATTTAGAACCGGCACCCGTTGATGATTTTGATACGCGAACAACGGTGGCAACATCTGAACAAAACGGTGACGACTTTAGCACGATAGTTCCTGAAGAGACATTTAGCGCTGAAGTCGTACAGGCTGAGGATAACGGTAACTGGGAGCCCAATTGGAATACCCCGGAGGTTGCGGCTGAACCCGCCATTGAAAGTTTCAATGACGCATGGGATGAACTGGCAGCAGAGCCAAGCATTCAAGCTGAACCTGTTGTTGAAAACGTTGATAACGGATGGGATGTGCCTCAAGTTGAGGCTGAACCTGTTGTTGAAAGTTTCAATGACGCATGGGGCGAACCGGCTGCGGTTGAAACGCCATCTGCGGCACAAACTGAAGAAGCACGCATCGCGCAGTTAGCGCTCAATCTCACGCAGGTGTCATTAGAGGTTAGCGCAGAAGGCACTATTCTGACACGCAATAATCAAATTATTGCACTGGCGGGGCATCTTTCACAGCAAGATGCGATTGAGCTGGGAACCGTCATTAATAATGATTGGGGAACAGGCGGTCAAGGCGCACGTCTACGGTTCATCACCCTGCCGAGCAGCGGCAAAGAATATATGCTGTATTCAACAGGTACCGAAGAAGATCTTATCTTATCCATGATTTTCGCGGGTTCAACACCTCTGCGAGTTATCCGGCAGCAAGGACAGCGGCTAATTAAAGCTTTGGGTGAGGTACCTGAAGTCAAACCGACAACGGCTATTAGCCCTGCCCCACGTCGTGATCTGCAAGGGGTTGAAGAAGCTCTAGAATCCTACTCGTATGTTTGGTTGGTGCGTGATCCTGAACAGCCCCTCAATAGTGCGATTGCCCAGTCAATCACCGCAGGCTTGATGACCCAACTGAGTGAACTCAACTGGAAGATTGAACAGTTACAAGTACAAGACGAGTATATTTACTTGTATGCCAATGTTCCGGGCGAAACACCCTCGTATGCGGTGATACGCGAACTCAAGCAGCGGGCAGCGAACATTGCCCAAAAACAGGATAGTAACCTTGAAGCGCAGGGATTGTGGGCAGATAGTTATCTTGTACTTTCTCCGGGGCGTGAACTTGCACCTGACGAAATCCAAGAATTTGTAGACTTCCAGCGCATGATGTAGGTGCATAGACGAACTATTTCGCTATGCACCTTTTTGTTCGAAGTGCCATCATTGCCGATACTCCATAAAACGATTACAATTAGCCCAAATGTTCAGTAATAACATCACCTAAGGATGTCCTATGGCGTCGCGTCCCATGTTTTATGTCATCGACGGATATGCATTGGCCTATCGCCAATTTTTTGCTTTACCTTTGGCAGGATTTTCTACTCGAAGTGGAGAACCAACAAACGCCGTTTACGGCTTTGCACGTACTCTTTTAGATATCATGCAGAAGCATAAACCGGAATATATTGCAGTGAGTTTTGACAAGGGTTTGAGTGGGCGCGACGTGTTGTACAGCGAATATAAGGGTACCCGCGAAAAAATGCCGCCTGAACTGCGGTTGCAACTAGAACGCATCGCGCAATTGGTTGAAGCCTTCAACATGCCGCTGCTGGCGATGGAAGGCTATGAGGCCGATGATGTCATCGGGACGGTTGCGCCGCAAGCTGAAGCGCATAATGTGGATATACGTATCGTGACTGGTGATCGTGACATTCTGCAACTGTTAACCGAACACGTCACGGTACAACTCCCGCGCAAAGGCGAGGCAGATGCAGTCTACGATGTAGCGAGGTTCCGCGAAGAATATCAATTGGAACCATGGCAATTGGTGGAGTGGAAGGGTTTGGTCGGGGATACCTCTGATAATATTCCGGGTGTCAAAGGCATCGGCGACAAAACTGCGACTAAATTACTACAAGATTATGAAACGGTAGCGAATATTTATGAACATATTGATGAGATCAAAGGCGCTAACCAGAAAAAACTGATTGAGGGTAAGGACTCGGCATTCTTGAGCCAAAATCTGGCGACGATCCAAAAAGATGTGCCAATTAAGCTAAGCTTGGAAGCCTGCCATACACATGATTATGATGCGCGAAAAGTTGATGATCTTTTCGCCGCTCTCGAATTCCGAGGGCTACGTGACCGACTGCCAAAGGCTGGCGCACAACTGAGCTTGTTTGATACCGGAATTATAAGTGATATTCCGGCAGAGGAAGCCGAACGGCCACCCGTGGTGGATACAGTTATCGTTCAAGACGAAGCCGGTTTGGAGGCACTTGTTAGCACGTTGAAGGCGGCCAGTGCAATAAGCTGGGACACCGAGACGACCGGAACTGATCCAATGAGCGCGGAACTGGTGGGGATATCGGTGGCGGTGGATGGCGACCGTGGTTTTTATA
>JACDGI010000110.1 GCA_013821665.1 Anaerolineae bacterium | reverse complement strand
GAAGTCTTTAGGCCGACAGGGCAATAAAGGAGTAAAATTATAATAATGTAAATTTGTGGATGAGTGAGAATGAGTGTTCTTCGTATGAGTCATCGCCGTTGGTTTGCTGCCCTCAGTCTAGCCTTGCTCACTCTTGTCGTGTTGTTTTCGGCACTGATGCCGCAGGTTCGTGCAGACTCGATTTACTCGATTCCAGATCAGCTAGATTATGCTACTACCCATTACGCCATAACGGTCAATAATGGTAAACCGATATTGACGTATCAAAGCAAAAACACGAACACTCTTGTCGTGGCCTTTTGCGGCAATCCAGCCTGTGAATCGGCTTTGACCGATATTCGAGGTATTGTGGGGTCGGCGGTGCGGGCCGAGGCAATAACCATTGTTAACGGAAATCCGTTTATTGCCTACTCAACCCTTGAATCTCCGTCGATATCTCATCTGAAAGTCATAGCCTGTGTAGACCCAACTTGTAGCCAACCAGCGGTCTATACACCTCTTGATACGGGTGATTTTTTGAACATGTCCATTACGCTCCAAAACGGCAAGCCGCTCATTGCCTATGAGAATTTGGACCCAACTACAGCTCACCATACAGTGAAATTGGCTTTTTGTAGCGATGCGACCTGTACCGCAGCCACCATCCGCTCGCTGGATGTCACTGATGGCATTCAAGGAAATTACGGAATGGGTGTCGGGTTGTTGAATAGCAATCCAATTGTTGTCTTTACGACAGGCAGTGTTGTTAATCTTCTCAAATGTCTATCAGCAACTTGTGCAGAAATGCCCACCGTGATAACCGTTGAGACGAACCCCACCAATCTTCATGGGATTGCGTTGACGGTCGCTGCCATAACGCCCATTATTACGTATCTTTCGCGCGAAAACTCAATCTTGTGGCTCAAGGCTGCTACTTGCACCGATTCCGCCTGCGCGGGGCCACTGTATATCCACACGGTTGGGGAAGCATTTGATTATGGTCTTGGAACCACATCTGTAACTCTCTTGAATGGCTTACCGGTGATTGCTTATGAGAATCAGGGTATTCGCCTAGCGACGTGCTTGGACATTCCTTGCAATTATTCCTCATCAATCCAAATTGTCCAAAGGAATAACCATTTGCCTTTGATAGGGGACTCAAATGGTTACCCTGTGGTCGCATCGTTACAAGACACTCGAACGAACAACCGCATGCCCCAAATATATTTTGGTGGTGATTTCAATTCCGTCCAATCGCCGACACCAAGCGAGACCCTTACCGGAACGGTTCGGCCTACTGCCAGCTTTACACCGCCATCTACGCCTCCGACGGCTACCTTTACCATAACACCGTCAATCACCCCAACACCTTCAAACACTCCAATACCTTCCTTCACGCCGACCGACACACCATTAGGAACAAGCACACCTACCCCTGTCACACCAACTTCGGCAGCCAACGCCGCGCCGCTGCGCAATTTTTACACGATCAGTACCCCGACCCTCACTTGGAATCGGATCAGTTGGGCAACTGGCTATGTCATTTTTATCAGCACGGACATCAATTTTGCTCCCGCTGCGACGCTGACCAAATTTTTGCCATCCTCGTCATTGACTTTCACAACCGAGCCTTTGTCTAATGGCATCTATTATTGGCGGGTGAAGGCGGTTGGCAATACGAGTGATGTCTTCACTTGGAGTCATATTGATAGTTTTGTGATCGCCACTCCATAGTTCCGACGAAGGGATATCTATTTCGACTGCACCAATTTGCAAGAAAAACGTTCGATAAAAAGGGTGACGAAAAGCGCCGTTTTCATCAGTCACATCGATATTGTAACGGCCTAGTATCGTGACTTATTTAGTTCTTGAAAATGAGGTTTTGCGCCATCTATTCAATCTTCGAAAAGAGTTCATTTGTTACCGGTTCTCCCCGCTTTTCGTTTTTATGCATTGCAATCTGTCCTTTGTCTGTCAAAACTGTTTCTTTCACTCACTACTTCTCAAAGAAACAGCCTATGAAACAGTGGATCGAATAGCTTCTTCCAAAACGTCGATGGTAACATGTTTGAATAGATAACCATCTGCACCCGCATTCATGGCTTTTGTGATAAGTTCATAGTCAATGGAACTCGTTAAGACCAGTATCTTTGTATTTGGAAAACGTTCACAGATGATTCCAGTCGCCGCCACACCGTCCATTTGGGGCATGATCAAATCCATCAACACGAGATCAGGTTGTAACTCCTGGCATAATTCAACCGCTTGGCTGCCGTCGCAGGCTTCCCCGATGAGCTGAAAATCCTCAAAGAGTTCAATGAAGACTTTTAGAGCGAAGCGTACCTTGGCATTATCATCGGCAATTATGATGCGGATCGGGTCATCAGTCATAAACGCACTCTCTAAACGGCCCCGTTGAGATGAATTCCCGTCTAAAGAGGCGTAGCATCCTCCGTGGGCAGCGACCACTTCACCAGAATTTCAGTGCCATGATTTAACTGGCTGACAATCTCAAAAGTAGCCCCAATTGCGACTGCCCGTTCCCGCATATTCCCTAAGCCCATACCCACGTTTGCGTTATCCGCCACAAATCCATGTCCATTATCTCGTATGTGCAGGTCAATTTGACCGTCTTGTACTCTTAGGGAAATACTGGCCGCAGTCGCATGACTATGTTTAATAATATTATTAAGCCCCTCTTGGATAATCCGATAAAGAGCCAAATGGACTGATTCAGGTAGGACTTGTTCCAACTCCACCTGTGCCGTCAGCGATAGCGAACTCCAAATCTGAATTGCGTCAATAAGGTGCTTAACCAGCTCGTTTAAAGGCGTATTTACCAATAAGGTTGGCCGCATTTCCAAAAGCAGGGTTCGCATTTCAGCCATCGCCCCTTGCGTCAGGAGGGTCAGTTGTTTGAGTTGTTCGACCGCCTTCTCAGGGTTCTGCTGCAATAAGCGTGGTGCGGTCTGGGAGAGCGTATTAATGGTAAAGAGGGTTTGACTCACCGAATCGTGTAACTCCCGTGCGAGCTGTTGTCGCTCCGCTTGGACAGCCTGATCTTGTGCTTGTTCAGCAAGCCTTGCCCGTTCCAAGGCTTGGGCCGACAGTTGGGCAACAGCGCTCAGAAAACGGCGCTCATTTTCATCAAATTGCTGCTGGGTAACAAAACTCAGTCCAATCGCACCAATAATTCGGTTCTCAACGACTAAAGGAATAGCTGCCCAGGCCTTATGCAACTCAGGACGCAAGAGATTGACCGTCGGAAAACGCCCCTGAAAGGCTTCGAGTCCGGTCATCCACAATGATTGCTGACTTCGGACACATTCAGCTAAGGGAGCTGGGCTGTCTACCGAAAAGGATTGCCCAATGCTTGTTTCCTGCTCTTGATAGCCGTCTGCCGCCAATACTTCCAGCCGCGTACCGTCCTGGTCGAGCAGCGCCACAGATCCAGCTCGCGCCCCCGATTTCACAATGACTTGCTCAACAATTACTTTTCCGACCTGTTGCAGTGTGACTGCTTGAGAAAGCGCTGTTGTTAATTCAAGGAGTAACTCGATCCGCTGTTCCGACTGCTTTCGTGCTGTAATATCGCGAATCACCGACACCATCGCGGTCCGTTGCCCATCTTGAGTCAGGTAGGAGTTTCGGGTCTGTACGGTTTGAAGCGTACCATTTTTCTGTAGGGTACTCGACTCGTACATCACCGAGTCTTGACCATCGCTAAAAATTTGCTTGTACTGCTCAACGGCCGACTGACGGGCCTCGACAGAGAAAATTATGGCAAAACTCTGTCCAATGACTTCCTCAGCAGAATAACCATAAAGTTGAAGATAGGCTGGATTGGCCTCTAAAACAATCCCTTCTGCATCCGATATGACCATAGCGTCGTTCACAGCCTCAAATAGGCTGTGAAAACGTTCCTCACTGTGACGAAGTGCTTCCTGTGCTTGATTCAAATCCGGCGTGTTCATACCCTAATCCTCTAGGCTTCGAATAGGCGACGAATATGGAGTAAATCGTGCTAATTGGTGAATCCGGTCTGCCAGCGCTCAAGATCGCGCATCATCCCTAATGCCCAAAGAATCGCGCCAGCAGCCGCAACCCAATGGAGACTGACCACGGCATTTTCAACACAATTAGCTCACTCCCGCTGGCTAATAGTGTCTTTGACCGCTTTACAGCGCTTCATGTTTCAGCTCCAAGGATTCGTGTTTTTTCTTGTGTTTAGGGCAATAAGTCTTCGGAGGTAAAACCGAGTTGGTGAATAGCATCAATCATCCGAGCGAACCCCTCGAGATCGGCTGGTTTAGGAACAAGTCCATCCGCCAGAGAGTTATTCGTATCAAACAAGCCTATACTGTCCAAGCCCGTTAAAACTAAAACAGGGGTATGTTTCAAGGTATCGTCTGCCTTGATTTCTTCCAAAACTTCTAGCCCACTCTTACGGGGTAAATTGAGATCTAATAGAATCAGGTCTGGGCGTGGAGCATTGACATAAGCCTCTCGTTTTCTCAAAAAAGCTAATGCCTCTATTCCATCTGAAACCACACTCAAGTTATACGGTAGATTACTTTCTTTAAATACTTCTGCTATAAGTCGAACATCTCCCGGATTATCCTCGACTAGCAAAATCTCAATGGCCTTCATCAGAGGTACTCTATTTTTTAGATGAGCTGACGTATTTAGTCTACTGATTGTAATGACATTTATGCCCTTTGCAAACTTTCAGCGATTCGTTTTAGGATAGATGGACGAACACTTACCAAACGATAAAGTCTACTCCTGAAAACTGGCTAAGTTTAACATTCGACATGAACTCACCTACCTAGATGTAAACCCGCTAAGTTACCTGTTTTATCGGTCTCATGCGCCGATAAAATAGACTCTATCTAAAGCCTTTCAAATGATCTGAGAATGGATAAAGTCATGATTGTTAACCCCACGCAAAGCGGTTGGGAAGTTATTTATCAACCGGCACACGCATTGCTGGCAACAAAAATCGCCAGTCAGTGGCGGGTCGATCAACGGCCTGAACGCTGGATCGAGACCTTGGTGGCGTTGGCTCAACATGATGATGAGGTCGGCGATTGGACAGGCAACGCGCACTTGACAGAGTCCGGCGCTCCCTGCGACTTCGCCCTGAACAAAAAAACTTCCGTGAAGCAACCCACAATGGTGGTGAACGAATTACAGTCAAAAGGGCAATGGGCCTCATTGCTTGTTTCGATGCATATGGTGTTTCTATATGGGGATCTAGGGAACGAAGCAGCCAGGATTGCGACTTATCTAGAGGAGCAGAATGAGAACCAGAAGCATTGGCGTTCGGCCCTCAACGTTTCTAAAAAAGAAGCCGATGCCGCTTATGCATTATTCCAATGGTGTGACCGGATGTCCTTAATTCTATGTAGGCACGAACTGCCAGAAGCCGGACGTGCCTTAGAGGTAAGCGCATGACCAGATGGTACCCGTTACGATGTCGTTGGTAGGGATGACATCGTCAACGTGCAACCTTGGCCCTTTGAGGAAAAGCAATTTACGCTTTCGGTCGAAAGCATTCAACTGGAACAGCTAAAGTTTAAGAATGATGCGGAATTATTAAAGGCCTTGCAGAACACTCCGATGACTGACTTGAAATGGACCTTCACTGAATAGAAAAAGTTAATCTCTTGCTTCAATTGCAAAAGAAAGGGCATTGAAGGACTATTTTTAACCTAAAATTGCAAAGATATTCAACCGTTTGTCTTATAATATTTTGGGATTTTAACGAACGTTTTTCTTGCAATTAACCGAAAATAAGTAAGGCATTGGAAAGAGGAGTTTTCTGTATATAGCGCTCTGTTTTATGCCTCTATACATGTTAACTGCTAACTTGTATCAACTTTAGCCGATAGTTAGAAGCATAAGAGCTTACTGGCCTGCTGTGATACCCCCATCGACATATAGTACTTGACCGGTGATAAAGTCAGAAGCAGGCGCAGCGAAAAATGTCGCTGCACCAACAATATCTTTGGGACTGGCAATACGGCCCAATGGTATTCGTGCCAATAAGTTAGCACGAAAGGTGTCATTTTCCATGACATGACGGATCATTTCGGTATAAACGAACGTGGGTGCAATACCGTTTACATTAATCGAATATGGAGCAAGTTCCATAGCGTGTTGTTTAATCAACATAATTAAGCCGCCTTTGGTGCTGCAATAGGCGGAATACCCTCTGTCTCGTAGTCCTAATTGTGAGCGTACTGACAAAAGATGGATTTGCTTACCTCTTTTAGCGGCAATTTGATGACGGGCAGCTGCCTGAGCTAAGAACATGGCGGCCTTGAGGTTTACTTGATAGACTTCATCGAAAGCTTCTTCGGTAACATCCAGTATTCCCTCTTCGCGCTGGATACCTGTGCTGTTGATTAAAATATCAATTGCACCATATGTGGCGACTACGAAATCAACTGAGTCCCGTATTTCGGCAACTGATTTTACATCAACTGCACAACCCACTGCCTCGTAGCCATTTTCACCGAGCTGGTAAGCAAGATGTTGAGCTTGCTCAATATTCCGACCTGCAACAACCACCTTCGCACCTCGGCCCGCCAGTCCCCAAGCGATTGCTTCTCCAATACCTCCATAGCCGCCAGGAATATAAGCAACCTGACCTGTCAGATCAAATAAACCCGCAAGGTCACTCCCAAAATGGATCTGTGGGGTAATCTGTTCCATCGTATAAACACCCTTACTTGAATGCTATTAATCAGGCTGCATTAAGCTTACCGTTCAAAAACCTGCCAGCGCACCCTCACTAATTCCGCGAACATAATAGCGCTGCAAAATAATAAAGATGATCAGGGTCGGAATCATAGCGATAATAATGGTTGCGCTCAGCGTGCCAAAGGCGAATGATTGACCTTCGTCGGCTAGAATACGTAAGCCGGTGTTGATATTGGCGATTTGAGGATTAATAGCGAGTGAAGCTGCCAGCAATACCTCGTTCCAGATGTCAATGAATGTGAGGAGCACAACCGTCGCTACACCTCCGCGTGCCATCGGTAAGTAAACACCCCAGAATACTCGGAATTCACTCGCCCCATCAATTCGGGCTGCTTCGCCTAATTCACGAGGCATACCTAAGAATGTTCCGCGCATAATCCAGATGGCTACAGGCAAAAATAATCCAATATAGGGCAGAACCACACCGGCACGTGTATTCCAAATATTCAACCGAAACTCGAAAATGAGGATGGGCACAATTAAAATAATCCAAGGTATGGACAGAATACTAAGCAAAACATTGATAATTATTTGTGCACCGCGAAATTTCAACATGCCCAAGGCATATCCGGCCATCGAGGAAAAAATCACCACGACTGAGATGGTAAGGAGAGAGTAGACTAAGGTATTAAGCACATAACTAGGTAGTTTATCGCCTTTTTCAATAACTTTCTGGAACTGTTCCAGGGTGAAATGCTGAGGCACAATTTGCAAATTGGTCGTATAAATTTCAGTGTTGGGTTTGAAAGCTGTAAGTACTACCCATATAAAGGGAGCAATTGTAATAAAGCATAAAAAGGTTAAGAGTATGACAAGAGCAAACTGATATCCCCGATCGTAATGTAATGGGCGGCGTAAAGGGGAGTGAAAGAATATTCTTTGTTTAGTAATCATTTTATTTAAACGCGATCTCGTCGGTTTCTTAGGAAAAATGTCGTTAACAGCGTGATGATAATCACGATGAATGTGAACACCCATCCTACTGTCGAGGCATAGGCATACCATTGTTCTCCCTCGTTAATCTTTTTGGATACGAGAAAATACAAGGATTGTGTCTTCCCCGCCGGGTTGCCCGTAGTTAGTATGTAAATTGGAACAAAAATTTTAAGCGCTTTGATCATTTGTAGTGTGATTACTACAGTCAATGTATTCCGCAATTGAGGAAGGGTAATAAAGCGAAACTCTTGGAGATGCGTTGCACCATCCACCCTTGCAGCTTCATAGAAATCTTTGGGAATGGCGAGCAAACCCGCTAACATGAGTATCCAAGGACCAAAACCCCAGAGTGTAATGGCAACCAGTGTACCAAACACTGTGTCTAGACTGCCCAACCAATTTTTGGCAAGATCAGGTCTTCCAAGTGCATCTCGAATAAGATGGTTGAAAATCCCATTATTGGGGTCAAGCACCCACTGGAACATCAAAAGCCCCATTGTAATTGGAATCACGCTTGGCAGAAATAATAAGCTCCGAAAAAAAGCCGTTCCAATCTTGACCTGTTGGAGCAAAACACCCACAAATAAAGCGAAGGCGACACTAAGGGGAACATAGACTGCTGTATAGAGAAGGGTAAAGCGGACAGCATTGCCAAAAGCGCGATCATTTAAGACTTTTTGGTAGTTGGACAGACCTTCACTAAACCAAGTGACTTGGTGTGCGTTGAACTGTGAAAAGGTGAGCAGAAAAGAATAAACCACGGGATAACCAATAAAAAGAAGGATCATCAAAGCTGAAGGCAGAATGAGCATTAAGGCGAACCGTGATTGGCGTTGTTCTAAATACCAGCGCTGTTTGGTGGGTACTTTATAAACCTTGTTTTCAGGGTCTGATACTACCAATGTCTCGCTCAACTTTATCGCTTTCAAAATCGTTCTTAATATAAAAAGTTCTAACTAAGGGGTAGCCAAGTTTAGAACACTCGGCCACCCACTATCCAATTTTATTGTAGAGTTACGGTTTCTTAGCACCCGGCACTGTTAAATCAGCACCATCTTGGATTGATTTTAAAGCCGCTATGGTTTCATCCAGCGTTTGGTCGCCTGTCAGGTAAAGTTGAAGCTGTTCAACATAGCTATTACGCAGGAATTGGCCATCCCGAAACTGCCACTGTCCCATCGTTGGTCCTTCTAGTTCAGTACGAATGAAGTCAACATTGACATCTTTTGGCAGGGCATCGTAGTTGGCCCACAAGGTCGGCATCTTACCAAATTGCGTAGCAGACCAAGTTTGTGCATACTTGCTTAGGATGGCCTCGCGAGCGAAAGCAAGCGCGAGATCCGCATGAGCCGCTACACGCGGGATATAGAACTGGTGTGAAAAGGCGATAGTGCCGCCATCGCCGGGATAGCTAAACATCTGAATAATGTCGCCTGAGGGGCAGGGAACGGTACCCTGTTCTTTGCACAACGCATTTGTGCCTTCACTTGAACGTGAATTCGAGGCATTGATGATGGCTGCTTGCCCCGCCTTTAATGCATTACGTGCCCCGTTATTATCTGTAAACACGGTGGTGCCGCCGCAGCCTTTATCAACAATCTGTTTTTGGAAAGCAAGCCACTTCTTGCCGGCCTCGCTGTCCCAATTAATCTTGCCATCCTTGGTCAGATAGGTGCCTTCTGCTGCTACTACGGCTGCCATCCAAGTGTCAGGGGCAAAATTATTGTTGTATTCACCTTCAAAGCCGATGATTTTCTGACCATTCGTTTCAAGTTTAGCTAAAGCACAAGCGTAGTCGTGAATTTGTTCATAGGTAGTGGGCAAAATGGGCTTGGCATCGGCATCAACGAATCCAGCCTGAATAAAAAGATTGGTATTGAATTGGAAATTAATCGTTTCACCGAGACCGGGTAGAGTAGGATAATGACTACCTTCAGCGCCTTCTACATAGGAAGGACTCAAAAATCCGGGTATCCACTTATCTGGAGCTAATTCGTCAGTCAGTATGCCATCAAGAGGTATGAGCTGATCATCAATAATGGCAGGGGCAATTTGGCTGACCAAGCCACCGAAGTATAAATCTGCTGTCGATTTACCTGTTTGAGACCATTCAAGAAAAATGCCGGGGTAGGCGACACCATTACCCTCATGTGTGAGTACAACTACATTCACGTCAGGATGATTGGCTTCAAAACGCTTCTCGAGCTCCGGCATATTATATTTATCGACCATCCAAGCCTCCACCGATACAGTAAGGGTTGTTTTGTCTTGTGCCAGACTAAAGCCGGTTAGACCCAACGAAAGACTGATCGCAAAAAAGAAAATGAGACTAAAACGAGAAAATTTCATAATTCATTACTCCTATTTTTTTGGTAGTTAAGAACGGGTTTACTGATAAAGCATTGACTTGTTTATCACCTCCTTCTGTTGTATTTAGCTACAAGGTTACAGAATGGAATATCTTATTGCCAAATGGGGTATTAAGTTGTTTATTTTATATCCTATGAGTCGAATTATGTCAACTAAATGCTTACCTTCTTTATCATACGGGTTGGCTTTTTAGCAAGATTGACAAGTTTATTTTATTTGTTATGCTTGTAATCATATCCGATAGAGCAACAAAGGTTCACATTCGGAAACTTGATGAAAGGGCATTTATGAGTCGCCAAGTTCAATCGTTAGAACGTGGGTTGTCGGTCTTAGAAGGCGTATTAAAAGGTGGGCCAATCGGTGTGACCGATTTGGCTGCTCAACTTGAACTCGATAAGACCATCGTTCACCGATTACTCAATACCTTACAAACAATTGGTTACATCAGCCAAGACACCAACCGGAAATATATCGTCGGTCCACGTCTACGCATGGTTAGTGCTAAAACGCTATCTACCCTTAACATGCGGGCATTAGCACTACCTTATATGGTTCAACTGGCCGAATATACTAAAGGTGTTGCCCATCTTGCTAAAATGGCCGAATCGCGGGCCATTTACATTGAGCGAGTACATCATCCTATGTTGCCGGTGACTTCAACTGATGTAGGAGGTCAAGCACCTGGCTACTGCTCAGCAGCTGGAAAAGTCCTATGGGCTTATCTGCCACAGTTAGAATTAAATGACCTATTGGACCAGGTTGAATTCCGTTCTCATACTGTGAACACAATTTCAGACCGTCCAGCATTACAGAGGCAATTGGCGCAAGTTCGGGAGCAGGGGTATGCAGTGGATATGGAGGAACATCGGCTGGGATTGGTTGGCATTGGCGCACCGGTCTTAGATCATACCGGTAGTGTCATTGCATCTATTTGTGTAGCATGTCTTTCAAGTCGTAGTGATGAAATGGTACTCGCTGGTATTCGTGACCAAGTGTTAGAAGCCAGTCGAAATTTATCCGCCGAGATGGGTTTCTCAAATGGTACTTTTTGAGAATCGCTGAGCCTTCCATTTGAAACAAGTTAAATATACCTTTCCGAGGGGATATGCGGGAAAACCCAAAGACGGTTTTAGAAGATAAAAGAAAGACTATAGCCGTACAAATTAGGGAGGGGTAGGGAAGAGTAAGCTCGATCAGTATCAGCCTGATGTTAAGGCACTGATTTCCTCACAGAAATATGTAGCTCAACGGTATGGGACTTCAGAAGTTAATTTGAGCCGCTGGATGAAGAGGCATGACCTGAAAAGGAAAAGATAGGGCAGGGCAGAATATGCTTTGCAACACAAACCACTCTACCGAATGGGAATATTCGAACGGTCTCTGATCTGGACTTTGTACATCTTAATTCTGAGTTTTTCTTTGAGCGAGAGCAAGCCATGTTATTTTCTGCATATCATTGTGATATAGCGATGTTTGAAAACTCTGATAGCTTTTGATAGTTCTGCCTACGCAGAGAGAATATGCTAATGACTGTCATGTACAAAGTCCAGCTGAGATAGGTAAAGGGCATCCGTTCGACGCGCGGCACCTTCTCCCCCTGCAAAGTGCATAAGGCTAAATCGAGCAGGTGTTCTCCGAACTTCTCATTATCAAATGCGAGGGAATAAAGTAAGCGAGAATCCGACTTGTTCAGTTCTTCGGATGCAACATCCAATCCATCCATGCCGCCAATAATGACATCCCCTTCACGTCCCAACGCGCGGGTCGCTTCCAAAGCCGCCAGTGCAATATGATCGCCCAGTGCAATCACGGCGATGCGATGAAATTCACTCCAACTCTGGATGATGTTATAAACTCGTTGATAGGTGACTCCCGCAAGACCGCCATCATCAAAGTATAAAATGTTCTTGTCGTTAAGCTGTGTCTGAGACAGCAGTTGTTTGAGGGCAGTGCCAATCTGTTGAGGGATGGAATTTATGGCACGCATGTTCGTAAGGGCGAGTACCTTATCCACTTGCCCGTTCCAGTTGGCCTGAATCCACTTTCCGAGATCTTCACCGATGACTTGTCCGGCCTGCTCGGTATCGAGGCCAAAGTAAGTGGTCATGGGGATGGCGAAAGCAACCGATATAGGGGTAAAGGTAGTGAAGCTGCGACGAAGTGCAAGTATTTTAAGAAAAAATTAAGTGAATGTGGTTCAAGATGGGCAATCTATAGTGAAATCGTATGTCTCAAGAACTGCACTTCTTGAGATGCGCTGAGCGCTCTATTTGAAAAAAATTGAATCTACCTTTTAGGGGGAATATGAGCAAAACCCCAACCTGCGGTGCCAGTAGCACGATCACTTATGCCGCCATGCGGCGCAAGCCGACGCAGTAAAAGTTCAGGATCAACGACACTTGATCCATTGTCGCCTGTGAGAGCAGACGATCACTCCAATCGGATACGGGGTTCACCTTGTTTTCCTTTCTGTCAGAATCTGACTAGACTTATGAATCTGACTTATTTGGTGAGGTATGAGATGAACTTGAGTCAATTAGAAGTACTGGTAGCAATTGTGGATGCAGGCAATCTATCTGAAGCCGCCGAAGTTGTCAGCTTAACCCAGTCCGCCGTCAGTTATTCACTCAGTCGTTTAGAGACTGAACTGGGGGTCACTTTGCTGGAACGTGGACGACAGGGGATCGCCCTCACCCGCATCGGGGAAGAGATCGTCCAGCATGCGCGCAGCATCTTAGGACAGATTGAGATCATTCGCCAGAAAACTGCTCGTGAACAGGGGTTTAATACCGGAAAACTACGTTTTGGGTGTGTGCCGACCATTCCGGCGCGGCTGCTGACCGGAATCCTGCGGAATTTTCAGAATAAATATCCTGATATTGATATTGTGGTATTTGAAGGTAGTCCTCTTGAATTGGTTGAGTGGTTAGGCAGTGAGGTTATCGATATCGGTACAGTGACAGCACCTGAGGGCTATTTATTATCACTGCCGTTTGTACATACTGAGTTGAATGCCCTTATCTCAGAAAGACATCTACTGGCAACAGAAAATGAAATTCCTATGGAAAGCCTTATCAATGAGGCATTTATTGGACCTAAAGCCGAATATGGTATTCTGCATCATTTAATCAGGCAGCAAAGCTTGTCTTTGCCACGTTTGCGTTACGCTGTCAGCACTCAGAGTACGATTCTAACAATGGTGCGTGAGAATATGGGTGTGGCCTTGATGCTAGATATCCTCATTGATCCCAGAATCGAGGGTATTGTTGCTCGTCCTCTTGTACCGCGACTGTTTGTTGATATCTATCTTTCTACCCATATCAAGTCACCGGTTGTGGATGCTTTCATGACCAATGCTTCAAGCTGGGCAAAAGAACACAATTTTTGGTTGGATGTGCCATGACTCAGATTCATATAAACAATGACAAGATTGATTAGGTTTCATATGCGATTTGGAGTATGCTGAGCACAAACATTTTGACAGCAGATAGGTATGCAATATGTTCCAGCAAATGTTCAAAATCCTGATGGGACGCGCAGACGAAAACACTAAAGCGCCATCCCTTGACAGTTTGCTCAACAGCATGGATCGTCACTCCGATCACCTGACTACGTTTGTCTCACCCTCGCCGGAATCCAAGCCCCGCACCCCATTTGATACGGACTTGCCTGCCAGAGAAGTCGGACTAGCAAACCTCAAGGGAAGGCAAAGGTTGCAAGCGATCAGCAAGGCTGTGCCGCTGATGCTCAACATGCAGATTGCCTCGCGGATGTATGACCGTCCGTTTGTGCCTACCTATAACCAAGCATCAACCGAGATGATTGACCGTTTAGAGCAAATGGCACACGCCGCAGGGGCTAAGGACATCCGCTACGTGAAGGTACCGCCCAATGCCATCTTCCAAGGCAAGAAAATTCCCTACTCCTATGCGATTGTATTCACGGTGGAAATGGACAAGGAACCGATCGATACCTCACCGAGTTGGGACTCGCAGCATGAGGTGATGCGCGGATACAAGAATATGGCTGTGATTGGTAACAAGCTGGCACGTTTTTTACGGCGAAATGGTTTTGCCGCTTATCCCGGCACGGCGCTGGGTGGCGTAACTGACTATGTTCATCTTGCAGAACTGGCTGGTCTGGGTGCAATCGGCTATCATGGGTTATTGATTAGCCCCGACGAAGGTGCCCGCCTGCGCATCAATACGATTTACACCAACATCGAAAACCTGCCCATTCAAACCGAGAATGAACATCTCTGGGTACGTGATTTTTGTGCGATGTGCCATAAATGCGTGCGTAAATGCCCGGTCAGCGCTATCTATGAGCAGCCTAAGCCACGTGGCGATGGTGGAATGCAGTGTATTGACCATGTCAGTTGCCGGGAATACTTCACCAAAAACTATGGGTGTGCTATTTGTCTCGCCGTCTGTCCATTTAGCCAAGTGGGATACGATAAAGTAAAGGAACGTTTCAAAGGTAATCCGAACGCGCCGCAATTTCACATTCCCGTTGATGCAATTGAATAATGACTCTCACTATTGCGCGACGAAGCAAAATCGCACTTCCATTTCGGCTGATTTATCACTTAGTAGACATGCTTAAGGTTACCGGACAAAGTCTCCAAAAGCTGGGTAAAGGTAGCAGATGTTTCGGTATAAGGTCTTTTTTGAATAAACCGCAAAAAGAGACGGTTTTGGATAGGCTGGAACTCAAGAGGCTTGGTTGAGGTAGCGGTAAACACTGGATTTCGACAAGCGATAGTCGGACATCAAAGTCTTGATGAGGATGCCTTGTTCACGTCGCTGCTGAAGTTCGGCAATCTGGGTCGAACTCACGCTATCAACCAGTGGTGCAAATTGAAATCGTCATGAGAAAAACCGACAATATAGGTACTGAAGCCATATTGGAGGTCACTCATGACGACAGAAGAGA
>JACDGI010000867.1 GCA_013821665.1 Anaerolineae bacterium | reverse complement strand
GTGTTCAACAATCCATCTGATTGACTATAACCGGTTAAGATGCTTATTTCGGTGGTGGGGTGGCTGTTTCTGTTGCTTCAACCGTTGGCCCGGTCACTTGCTGCGGCAATCCCGGCAGTAGGCTGCTGCACTCATCCGGTACTTGGTCACGCGTGAATGTTCCCGCGTAATAACGTGCTATATACCATCCGCATTTCCATGCCCATTCGATTTCGGCTGGTGAAATCTTCCCATCAGCATGGAAGCCGCTGTTACATTTACCAGCCATTGCGCCGCCGGGGTTACAGGCATTATTAGGGTCCGGTGTGGGTGTATTATCTTGGGCGCTGGTGGGTATTAAGACCACAACACTAACGATTAATAGGAGACATAAGGTAAGGTACAGCGCGATTCGCTTCTTCATCGAAAACCCCTTAATAAGAAAGGACACTCAGACTCAATTCTCCCTGAGAGTGTTTACCCTAATTAAGGCAAACGCCATCTCATTATGTTCATTGTAATGTTATATCTTGAGGCGGATGCAAAAGGAATTCACGCGACTACAAACTGCCATATGAACCAACAGTCTTTGGTGTCAAGGTTTCAGCGCTTGCGTAAAATTTGAACCAGCAGCTTGACCATCACCAAAGCGCTGATTAATGAGGCCAGCAGACGTACGAAATTCCACCTCAACGTACTGTTAAACATTTCAGTCGTCAGGCGGCCCGTTGCCAGTTCATATTGAATGGTTGGGGCAATTATGCTCTTTTGAATCAGGATAACAGTTAAACTAATGACCAATATAACGACTAGTGGCACGCGCCAAAACGGATTGAGTGGTTTTAACAAGAGGATGATATTGAGGACAATGAGTATCAGCGATGGGTCAAATTGGGCAGTTGAAATGGGTGCGACAAACGTACCGATTAAAACCGGGTTGTGCTGCGCAAATAATAGATCGAAAGGATAGGTGCTGGCGAGCCTGAAAAACTGATAGAAAACCAATAATCCAAAAACCAATAACAGGGCATATTCGATTGTGGTACTTATAGGAGTCGATTTCCAGAATTGCCAGACGGTTTGTGAATGTAACCTAATGGCCGTCATCACCACTTGGTCACGGTCATACACTTGAACCAGCATAGCCAGCCCAATCAGACTGCTGACGGTCGCAGGCATGAGATACACAAAATCCCATTTGGCATAGAAATTCCTGATGATCCAGATGTTATTCATGTAGTCCCGTGTCGTTGGGGTGAGGTTAAGTACCGGACTTGTGATCATCAAATGGATAACGAGGATGGTGAGGTTCGTGATAAAGGCTGAGATGAGCAGTCTCTGCCCAATCCGATTGGGTCGTTTTATCCACAAGACGGTGCTGAGCGCCAGTAACAAGTACAGTGAGCCGAAACTGAAATCAGGCGCAGGGTAGGATATGGCTGCATCCAGTGTAAATGTTCCAGGCGGTAAAGACGGTAGGGATATGGAAGGTGTGGTTATCGACTCGTGTGTATCCGGTTGAATCAAAGCGTGAGTGTCGAGTACGCTGGCAAATAAATAGAACTGGTAGAAGGCTAATAGGGCAAAAATGAATAATAGGGCATGTTGAACATTGTCTGGTAACGATATTCTTTGATCAATTTCTTCGCTTACTTTAGAAAATAAAACACGAGCCGAACTGATGGTATTTTTGCTCACGTAAAGCTGAATTAACAGCCCTAGCACGACAAGGCCGCTGAGGGTTGCTGCCAGCAGATACACAGCATTCCATTTGGCGTGGAGGCTTGCCAGATTCCAGATACTCTGGATGTCGTTTTGTGGAGTGGCGGTTGCCAGTTTGAGCGCCGGTGCCGCAATACCCACGCGCATGATGACTATGGATAGGTTCGCGATAAATGCTAAGATGAGAGGTGCGCGTCGAACACGGTCGGGACGTTCTACCCACAAAGCGATGTTAAGCGCCAATAACACGATTAATGGGTCGAAGGGAGCATTCGCATTCGTTGTGGCTGTGGCGACATCTTGACCGCCATATACACCATATAACCCGACCGGAACGCTGCTATCGGGTGGATATAAATTGCTGAGGTTAATGGTTCGAGCATAGCTGTAAAACTGATAAAAGGTTAATGCTGCGAAAACCAGTAATAGGATAAGTTTGGCTTTGTTCGACATAATAGCCTTTTTGAAGGTGATTTTCGCGACTAAAGAACATCATAAAAATATAATAATACCCTGATTGCTAGTTCGCGTCTTTCAACCATATGATTGAGGGAGAAAAGAGGATTTTGAAGTCCCCTCTGCCATGAAATGGAGAGGGGATTTAGGGGTGAGGATTGCCTCACAAATGCAACTAGCAATCACGGTAAACCATCGTTTCGCGACCCCAATGTTGTGTGGCTGCGCCCTGTGACACCATCTCCACCTTAATGCCGGGGAATAACGTCTCAAGAATTTGTAACCCTTTACCCAGTAGAATATGGGCGTGGCGTGCCTGTGGTGTACCGTCCCGTAGCTCTGCTCCTTCCGGAAGTTCGTCGCGCTCGATAAGGGTGACACGTTCATAATGATCGCTCAGTATCCGTGCCGTCAGCATCCCCGACATACTGCCACCAATCACAATCGCATGTTGTCTCGTCGTATCCATAAACAACTTCCTCATACAGCTACTTGATATATTGTTGATACGTTGCCTATTCTTAGAATGGATTTAATCACTCGCTGCTGCTAATCGAGTAGTGTAGCGTTCCACCCAACGCACGGCAATCACCCATCCCGTCAGCGGGATCAGGCTGATAACACCTGTCGCCAGCGCGACCTGTGGCGCATGAATACTGCCCACCGCATCCAATACACGTCCGGTTATCAGTGTGCTAATCGTCACCGCCAGATAGTATGCTGCCCAATCCAGCGAGAACATCCGCCCCATATAACCGCTATCAGTACTCATCTGAATAGCCGTCGAACTGTAAGTCCATGTTGCGGAGCCGCCCATCGCCCGTACCACTAACGCCAACGCAGCGAACCACAAGCTGGGAGCCAACCCTAACAGTATCCATCCCAGCGTGACCCATATAAAACCGATAATCATGAGTCTTCGCATAGTGAACACCCTTCCGCTGTTATAGCGGTTGAGTAAGGCTGGTCCCAGAAGTGCCC
>JACDGI010000866.1 GCA_013821665.1 Anaerolineae bacterium | reverse complement strand
GAACTGAGGGCATAATTCACCACTTCCGCCGCGATGTCCACGCCGGTCGGCGCACTGCTGTTGCGGAATTCCATCGTGTGGTTGATTTCATTAACGCTCAACCCGCGTTCAGGATCTTCAAACACATCAACTGCGACGATGCCACCACCGACGGCCTGTGCCGCTTTGACGCACAGTGCATCCAGTTCGGGTGTCACAGGACAGTTCGAGGCTTTGCCACCGCGTGCAGTATTGGTGATCCAATGCTCCGAGTCGCGGTAAATGGCACAAATTGTTTTGTCGCCCACCACGAACGCGCGAATATCACGCCCCGGTTTATTGACGTACTGCTGCACGTAATAAATATGGTGCTGATAATCACCCAGCGTTTGCCGGTGTTCGATGATGGCTTCGGCTGCATCGGCATCTTTGACCTTCGCCAGCAAACGTCCCCATGAACCGGTAACAGGCTTCAAAACAGCCGGATAACCGAGTTGTTCAATGGCTTGCATGGTGGTATCGGGGTCAAAGGCGGTGCGGACAGTGGGTTGGGGAACACCCGCTTTGGCGAGGGCAATCGTCGTCAGGAATTTATCAGCACAGATGGAGGCGGTTTCATATTTGTTGATGGCGTTTAAGCCCCAACTGCCGAGGATCGCCAGCATGTACAGCCCGCGTGAGGTGCTGACGCTGCGTTCCATAATGACATCAAAGCTGCTCCAAGGGATACCAGTAGGTGTATTTTGCTCCGGCCCGGCGGTGATCTCCAGATTGATCTCACGGTCGGAAATAATATCCGGCTCGACCCCACGCGCTTGGAAGGCGCTGATGAGCAATTTCTCTTCGGGACGGACGTGCGAAATGATAATGCCAACACGCATGTTATTCGCCCCAATCCTCTTCAACTTCCGGTGCCAATTCAACCGCCACCGGATCAAGGTTCACAATTTCGAGTTCGGTTCCGCAATCCTGGCACGGGAACAATTCGTGCTTCATGGCGTTGGCTGGAACGAGCAGTTCAGCTCCACAGACCGGGCAAGTGGGTGCAGACATCTTCACAATCTCCTTAGTCGTTTTAGTTTAGTGACCCGTTGTTATTCATCAACGTTTTCTCTTGATGTTCAACAACTGGCTACCAAATCGCTCTTTATTTCCCTCCCTTGCTTGCGGAGGAGGGCTAGGGTGGGGGTTAATTGATTTTTCTCTTCTCCTCCCCAACAAAAAGCCGCCGTCCAGCGCGTGTCTGGACGGCGGCTCGCTCACATTATTCGTGGCGCAGCGCAGCTATCCAGACCTTGGGTTGGGCTTCTTGCTCTGCTTCTTCTGCTTGCTCACGATTGTTTTCATTTTGCTTTTTTCTGGTCTTACGCTGCGTCTGTGCGCAGCCTACCTTTAGGTACTGTGGTTAAAAATTTTCAACAAAAAACCCGCCTGTCTGGGCGGGTTCGTTCGCGTATGTCATGCTCTCGAAACCAAAAATCCCAGACTTAAATCGGGCTGCGCTTCTTGGACTTCTTGGAGAGCGAATTTGTAATCATCATCGTTCCTTCACAGACAACGGCAATGAATTTAACGCACCTCTAGACACTTTTCAATGTGCAACTTGTCTGAAAATGATGGGCAATTCGCACAAATTAATCGATGGAAACACACCCTGTAGGGATTTGCCATCAGCATATCTGTTGTGAGGAACGGTTGAGTGCAGTCCACGGGCAGCGCTTTTGATATTTTTCAGAGTATACTCGGCCCATATGTGCTTACATCTGAAAGTCATTTATGCCCCTCATCAGTTGGTTACCGTCGGCCATCGATATTCGACCCGGTGAAAGCCGTCTTGTAAACCTGCTGCTGCTGCATTCATTCTTAATTGGCATCAATAAAGTTTTACTGTTATCGGTTTCAACAGCTTTATTTCTGACCGAATTTGGCGCGAACACGCTGCCGTACATCTATATTGCGACGGCGGTTGCCAATGTCTCCGTTGGTTTTATGTATACGTGGTTGGGCAAGCGTATTTCGTTTGTTCATTTACTCATTGCCAACCTCACTTTTCAATTCGCGCTGGTGGCTGTCTTTTGGATCTTATTTGGCCTGACCGATGCACAGTGGCCGATCATCGGCTTTATGATCGCCTTCGAGCTGCTGTGGTTACTGACCAACCTCGAATTCTGGTCGCTGTCGGCACGCATATTCAACATCCAACAGGGCAAGCGACTCTTCGGTGTGATCGGGGCAGGGGATACCATCGCTTCAATCATCGGTGGATTTTCGGTGCCGCTGATCGTCGGTTTGATCGGAACCCGTAACCTGCTGCTACCAGCTCTTGTTAGCATTCTAGGATCAATAGCAGTCATTGTAGTGATTAACCGCCAGTTCAGTGATCGCCTGTCAGTACAGCAGGATCTACATATTGATGGTGAGCCAAGCGAACGCCAAACCCCACGCCGCAAAAACCGCTATATCCTGTTGATTTTTGCCTTTGCTTGCATGGCGACCATCTCTTATTATTTCCTCGATAATGCCTTTTACAGCTTCACCGAATTTCAATTTCCAAGTAATGATTCGTTGACGAGCTTCCTCGGTATTTATTTTGCTTTTGTGGCACTCGCCCAACTCATCGTGCAAACATTTTTTAACGCCCGCATTATCAACCGTGTAGGCATTACCACTGCCATTATCCTTGTGCCGGTCCTCGGTACGGTGCTGTTGGGGGCGACTGCGGGTGTCGCCTTGATCGCCGGTACAGCCACCATCACCTTTATTTTTATTGCCGCCACGCGCTTGGTTGAATATGTCACGCGTGGGAGTATTACTTATTCAGCGCAAATGACGCTGTATCAAAGTTTGCCCCCAACCTCTCGCTTGCAGACCGAAGCGCAGGTCGAAAGTTTCATTGAACCCATCACCACCGGCCTTACAGGTATCCTCTTGCTGATTGTCTTGGATGTTCTCAAATGGAATGCTGTCCATCTCATTTATTTATCCATGTTGATCGGTCTCATTTGGACGGTTACGGCGGTGTTTCTCGGTCGGGAATATCCGAAAGCGCTGCTGCAAGCCTTAAGCAAACGCCGCTTAGGGCAAAGCCAGCTCAAAACAAAAGACTATTCGATTGCGGCTTTACTCAAAACGCCCCTGATGGATCGAAAAGCGCGTGACATCC